>NZ_JBQSXG010000094.1:0-12116 GCF_052378005.1 Psychrobacter sp. AOP31-B2-9 | reverse complement strand
ATGTCAGTCTCATGCTTATACGCCTGATGACGAATCAGCTCTGGCTTATAGTCCAAGACATGACGATAGAAGTCGCGCCATGCCAGCTCACTTATCCAGCGATTGATGTCGTTGTTGTCGCTATCGTTACCGTGCAGTTTTTCTTGAGCTTTATTTGCCTGTAGGTAGCACAGTCTAGGGCTGATCGCGCCAATCGTGAGGTAAGCCGATAATTGACTGGTCGCATGCAAGCTAGGTACATCGCGGCTTACATCATAGTTATTGATGTCTGCATCGACAAACGCTTCTAACTGCTGGCAAGCGGCAGTTTCACCAGCCAGATAAGCATCACGAGTATGTTTGAGTTGCGCCTCCATATCGGCATGATTATTTGACGCATTGATTTCTAGCTGCTTTTGATAGTCTTTGACAGTTTTTGTGCCAAGACTTTTTATCTCTTTTAACGTTTTTGCGTGGTCTTTTGCCAGCTTTAACTCAGTATGGTTACTATCACTGATAGCGACTGCTTCATGCATTTGTATATCGCTCACCTCCAAGGTGTGTCGCCATTTTTTATAAAACGGGGTAAACACTTGGTACATGCTGTCGCCATCGTTGGTTGTGATGGTTTTCGGTGGCAAGATGCACTGATCATGCCAGCGTACAAACTCGATATCGTTCTTTGCTAATTGCTTGGTTAATTGTTCATCACGATCGATCTCATTGCCTTCATATTCATGATTGGCCATGAGCGTACTGATAGCGTTGTTATCACAGATATCGAGTAGTGCGTCAATACAGTCCGAAAAATTCGGACAAACCTGTACTGTTAAAGTGATGTTCAATTGCGACTTTAGAGCTTTTGCGAGGGCAGGTAATGTACGAGCGATAAGATCAAGCTGTGTAAGCGACATATCATGCGTTTGCCATTGCTCAGGCGTGAGAAAAAATATGGCACTAACGAGTGCATTATCTGCATTTGCTTGTTCACAAAGCGCTGCTAAGGCGGTATTATCATGAACGCGCAGGTCACGACGAAACCACATCAAATAATGTGGCGGACTGACGCGATTGGCTTTATCGTTACTACTATTATTACTACTGTCGTTGTTGTCTGTTTTGTTAGCCGTTTTCGACGCAGTCTTAGACATTCAAGTATTCCTATATTAATCATTCGTAATCATAAACAAAACTATGAATAAAAGTATGCTAGGATAAGTTTTTGGATGCAATGGCTTTACTGTTTGAGTAACAAAACCTCACCATATCTCACGATTTGTCTTTGGTTTTTACTTGTTTGATACCGTTATAATTGGTGTCATATTTAGTATCATGAAATGCAAGGTCACGAAATGCACGTCAAGTTCTGCGGTTTTACCCAGCTTAGTGATATACAGACTGCGACACAGTTGGGTGTTGATGCGGTCGGTTTGGTGTTTTATCCGCCCAGTCCTCGTGCTGTCACGCCTGCGCAAGCACAGACCTTGATAGCAGCGCTACCAGCCTTTATCAATGTGGTGGCATTGGTGGTCAATATGCCGCAGGATGAATTGATTGAGCTGGCAGACACTGTGCCGTTTGACATCATACAGTTCCACGGTGATGAGAGCCCTGAGCAGTGCCAGCAGCTGGCGAGTGCAGTCAATAAACGCTGGATTAAAGCGTTGCGTATTAATGCCGATACAGATAGTACTGCTAGCGTCAGCGCTCAGATTGACGAATTTGCAGCAGCAGGGGCGAGTAGTATCTTATTAGATGCTTACCACCAGCATAAATATGGTGGTACTGGTGCGCGTTTTGATTGGAGTTTGATACCAGAGGACAGCTCGCTACCGATTATCTTAGCGGGTGGACTGGATGCCGACAATATCGCTATGACTTTAGAGCTGCCTATCTATGCAGTTGATGTCAGTGGCGGTATTGAAGCTGATAAAGGTAAAAAAGATGCCGCCAAGATGAAAGCATTTATGAAAGCGGTAAAACGCGACCGATGGCAAAATGCGACGCCTAGCGAACCTTCGAACACAAGTAGCTAGTTTACAACCCGCTCTATAACTTGTTACTTACCCTATTTCTTTCTTATTTATTCTAAAAAATACCACTTATTACAGTAGGAATTACCATGAGTCATGTCGATAATAAAAACCCATCTGCCACCGCACAATCTGTCAATACGTTTACCAATCCAGCAGACGTAAATGACTTTAATCAATACCCTGATGCTCGCGGGCACTTCGGTGTACACGGTGGTCGTTTTGTCTCTGAAACGCTGATGGCTGCGCTAGAAGAGCTAGAGACGCTATATACCAAAGTCAAAGCAGACCCTGCATTCTGGGAAGAGTACCACAATGATTTGGTCAATTATGTCGGTCGCCCCACACCGCTATATCATGCCAAGCGATTGAGTGATGAGATTGGTGGTGCTCAGATTTACTTCAAACGTGAAGATTTGAACCATACTGGCGCACATAAAGTTAATAACACCATCGGTCAGGCACTGCTTGCCAAAATGTGCGGCAAGAAACGTATCATCGCTGAAACTGGTGCAGGACAGCACGGTGTAGCGACTGCAACGATTGCTGCCCGTTTGGGACTAGAGTGTATCGTTTATATGGGTGCGGATGATGTCGAGCGTCAAAAGATGAACGTCTATCGTATGCGTTTGCTGGGTGCAACGGTTGTACCAGTGACCTCTGGCTCACGTACGCTCAAAGACGCGATGAACGAAGCCATGCGTGACTGGGTGACCAATGTAGATAGCACGTATTACATCATTGGCACGGTCGCAGGTCCACATCCTTATCCGTTATTGGTTCGTGATTTTCAAGCGATTATCGGAAAAGAAGCACGTATTCAACATCTCGAAAAAACAGGTAAATTGCCTGATGCACTAGTTGCTTGTGTCGGTGGTGGTTCAAATGCCATTGGTCTGTTCTTTGACTTCCTAAACGATACTGATGTCAAAATGTATGGCGTCGAGGCGACAGGTGATGGTATCGAAACAGGTCGTCATTCAGCACCACTGGCTGCTGGTCGTATCGGTGTACTGCATGGTAATCGTACTTATCTGATGGCAGATGACGATGGTCAAATTCAAGAAACCCATTCTATCTCAGCCGGACTCGATTATCCTGGTGTAGGTCCTGAGCACAGCTTCTTAAAAGATATGAAGCGCGTGGAGTATGTCGGCTGTACGGATAAAGAAGCGCTGGCAGGATTCCATGAAGCCACGCGTAAAGAAGGTATTATCCCTGCACTTGAGACCTCTCATGCTATTGCTTATGCGCTTAAACTGGCTAAGACCATGGCGCCTGATCAAACGATTATCGTCAATATGTCAGGTCGCGGTGACAAGGATCTGCATTCAGTGATGAAGGCAGAAGGGATTGAGATGTAAAATCGACAGTGTTCATGTTAAGGATACTGTTTAAAGACATTGTATTGTTCTTAAGGTGAGTAAAGGATAGTGGTTGCTAATTTATATACACTTAAAAAAGTTTTAGATGATTCAGCAATCACTTTACCTTTTACGATTGGTTCGATTTTACCTGAGGATAGCGTTCGGTTCTATCAAACCAGTTTTTTTGTGGAAGCCATAAGATCGTCATTCTCATACGCTATGGTTTTTATAGCACTTTATACGCTATCATTTTTCTTTATTGACTCAAATGTAATGAACCTCTTAACCATCTATTTTGTCATTTATATAGTCTGGTATTGGGTCGCAGCGTATTATAAGTTTATTAAAAATATAGGTGCTAACTTACCAAGAGAAAAGCTAGCTGATAAGCTGAAATGGTGTTCGACACCTATGTTATTCGTTAATACTCATGATATTACGGTGCTTGCTTGTAACAGTACAGCTGAATACAAAATAAATCTTGATGACGTTTATAAAATTATTTATAACGCTCATGATTCGGATATGGGTATTTTGTTTTTTGCTAAAGTGTCAGGTAGTGAAAACTACGAGAATACTAATGCGTATCAAGCGTTACTAAAATCGCCTCTCGATACTTATATGCTTCAAGAGCAGTCAGGTAAGCAGTATCGAATTGATAGAAAGCAGGTCGCTAAGTTACTTAATGAGATCCTTAACAATAACTATGACCATTTAACCTCAAGTAATGTTGGATGCGAGTAGAATATGACAGTTTTAATAATAAAGTTAAACCACTAAAGGATTAACGGTGCCAACTTATAATTTAGACAGCCTTATTAAGCAATATCGTTCCAAAAAGCGTTTGAAGTATATTTACTTTTGGGGGCATCAACCACGTGCAGATGGTTCTATTGATAAGAGCTGCTTTAGCCAATGGTGGCAATCACCTTTTACGATTGATAATGTGAGCTATCGCACAGCCGAGCATTATATGATGGCACAAAAGGCATTGTTATTTAATGATCATGACAGTTTTGACAAAATTATTAATGCGGGTCATCCAAAGCAAGCCAAAGACTTGGGGCGTAAGGTGATTGGTTTTGATGAAACTATTTGGCAAAACTATCGTTTCAATATCGTGATAGATGCCAATTTAGCAAAGTTTGGTCAGCATGAAGCACTTGGTCAATACTTACTAAATACTGGTAATAGAGTATTGGTTGAGGCCAGTCCTTGTGACAAAGTTTGGGGCGTAGGATTAGCAGCAGACGATGAGCGTATTTCAAACCCAGAGAAATGGCATGGCCTAAACTTACTTGGTTTTGCCCTGATGACGGTACGAGATAAACTGAACGACTAAGAGATGATAGCAACTTTATATTATTGAATGATTGAATTGTTAATATTAAAAATCCAAAAACATTTTAGAGACCACTATGACCAGAATTGAAAGCACTTTTGCAACGTTAAAATCACAAAACAAAAAAGCCCTGATTCCTTATGCAATGGCGGGCGACCCTAATCCGACCACGACAGTCGGCTTGCTACACGATTTAGTGAAGCACGGCGCTGATATGATCGAAGTCGGTTTGCCGTTCTCTGATCCAATGGCCGATGGTCCAACCGTTGCGTTAGCAGGCGAGCGTGCACTAGCAGCAGGCACGAGCACTCGTGATGCATTAAAAATGGTCGAAGAGTTTCGTCAAACAGACACGCAGACGCCAATTATTCTGATGGGTTATCTCAATCCAGTTGAAATCATTGGTTATGATAATTTTGTGGCGCTATGTGAGCAGTCAGGCGTTGACGGTATATTGATGGTTGATTTGCCACCAGCAGAGGCGGGTAGCTTCACGCAGCATCTGACCGATCATTCGATGAATGAGATTTTCTTATTATCACCAACGACTTTACCGGAGCGCCGTGAGCAGGTATTGACCCATTGTGGCGGTTATATTTATTATGTATCACTGAAGGGCGTTACTGGTTCGGCCACGCTCGATACTGACTCTGTTGCGACTCAAGTCCAAGCGATTAAAGCTGAGACAGATTTGCCAGTATGTGTGGGCTTTGGTATCCGTGATGGTGCCTCTGCCAAGGCGATTGGCACGCATGCGGATGGTGTTATTGTAGGTAGTGCACTGGTACAGAACTTTGCTGATATCGATGCCAATGATACAGCAGCGGTTGCAGCTGCTCAGCAGAAAATAATGGCTAAAATGGATGAGCTACGCGCTGCACTGGACAGCTTGAGTGCTTAAGCCGAGCATAAGTGAAGGGTAAGCCAAGCCTAAGTTAAAATAATTTAAGTTGTCATCATTCAGGTTTTCATTGCATTGCGAGTCACAGTATTTATAAACAGCTGTATGGATAAATAACAATGTTTATAAAGACACTAATAAATGACTTTGCTAAAGTTAGTTTACGTGTGTAAACTAACCCCATACATAAATTGTTACAGTTGCGCGTAAGTGTGCCTTATAACTGCTCATGTTATGACTATATGTGACTTTTAAATTTACTCTTAGGGACAAGTGAATGAGCCAACTTGTCGATAAGCCTTTGATAATGGCGAATAATATGACTGATACGATAACAAAACCTGATATGACTACTTCTAATAATGCTGAGACAAAAACCAACACATCTGGAGCATCGTGGTTTAACCGTCCGATACCAGGCGTTAAGCAACAATTGACAGCGCCATTGAGTGCAGTAGAGACAGAACCTTCGACCAAGTGTAGTAGCTGTCATTCGATGATTACCAATACATCGTTAATTTTTAATTGCTATGTGTGCCCACATTGTGATCATCATTTACCGATGAGTGCTCGTGAGCGTCTAAACTGGTTGCTTGATCAAGTAAATGGCGAGCTGGGGCAAGAGTTTGTTGCCAAAGATCCGCTCAGTTTTGTGGACAGTAAGCCGTATCCAAAGCGTATGGCAGAAGCGCAAGAAAAAACAGGTGAGTCTGAGGCGCTGATTGTGTTGTATGGCAAGCTACGTAACCTCGATGTGGTGACTTGTGCCTTTGATTTCCGCTTTATGGGTGGATCTATGGGCTCAGTCGTTGGTGATCGTTTTGTCCAAGCTGCCGAAAAAGCGTTAGAAGATAAAGTGCCTTTAGTGTGCTTTGCTGCTTCAGGCGGTGCGCGTATGCAAGAAGGTCTGTTGTCTTTGATGCAAATGGCACGAACCGCAGCTGCGATTGAGCGCTTGAGAATTGCTGGTATTCCGTATATCGTTGTCTTGACCAATCCTGTTTATGGTGGTGTAACGGCATCTTTGGCTATGATTGGGGATATTCACTTAGCGGAACCAAAAGCAATGATTGGTTTTGCGGGCAAGCGCGTGATTGAACAAACCGTACGTGAAACGTTAGAAGAACCGTTCCAACGTGCTGAGTTTTTGTTAGAGCACGGCGTAGTAGATGAGGTGGTGCATCGTCATCAACTGATTGATACCATTTATCGTCTGTTAGCGAAACTAAGCCAGGTGCCTAATATGAGTGCGTAGCACACAGTGGACGCTTGGTTTCAAATGAGTAGGTAATTGGGTTTATAACTGCCTAGTATCATGTGTTAATATTTCTACAATACTCAAAAATTTCTAATAGCATTTATCGTCATATAACGGTAAATGCTATTTTTGGTTTTAGTTAGCGAATATACTGTCTTTATTTTTTATAATATTTTATATAGGTTTGAACCATGTCCGATTCTCTAGATTCTAGTCCGTGTAGTCCCAAAGACACAGCCAGTTTGACGGAGTGGCTCGATTACATGCAGCAGATACACGTGTCGGCGATAGATATGGGTTTATCACGTGTTTTGCCAGTGGCTGAGGCATTAGGCGTGGTACAGTCGGCCAAAGATGATGCTTATGTATTTACGGTAGCAGGCACCAATGGTAAAGGCTCAACGACCGCTGTCATCGCACAAATGTGTCAAGCCGCAGGTTATAAGACTGCACTGTATCAATCACCACATTTGAGTGCTTTTAATGAGCGGGTGCGTATCAATGGTGAGATGGTTAGTGATCAAACCTTAATTGATGCTTTTGGTAAAGTAGAAACTGCACGATTAAAGTGTGGCTTAACGTTATCATTTTTTGAGATGACAACACTGGCGGCACTACTCATATTTTCTGAGGCAGATTGTGATGTATGGGTATTGGAAATTGGGTTAGGTGGTCGCTTAGATGTGGTCAATATCATTGATCCTGATATGGCGGTAATTACCAATATTGGTATTGATCATGTCGACTGGTTGGGTGACAACGTAGAAGATATCGGCGCAGAAAAAGCAGGTATTTTACGTGATGATATTAGCTTAATTTATGGTACTGCGGAGATGCCCAATAGTGTAAAACAGGCTATTGATAAGCATCAGGCAAACTGTTATCAAGTAGAGAAAGATTTTAGCTATCGTGTCATTGATGCAACGACGTGGCAATATAGCAATGCGGCAGTCAGCATGCAGCTACCGCGTCCAGCATTGTCGTTGATTAATACTGCCAATGCCTTGTCCGCGGTATTGGCAAGTTCGCTGAATATCGATACTCATGCTATCGAGCAAGCACTGCAATCAGTCAAGTTAGCAGGTCGTTTTGATTATCGTGAGAGCCATAATCGTCACTGGCTGTTTGATGTGGCGCACAATGAACAAGGTGTTGAGTTTTTATTGACACAGCTATTACCACTTTGGCAGCAGCATTTGGCAAATCAAAGCACATTTGATACCTCAAATCAAAATGACCAAGCCAGTGATGCACCTGCTACCATTAAAATGCTGTTTTCTATGTTGGCTGATAAGGACGTCGAAAAAGTTGTACAGCGTTTGACTGAAGCAGGCTTGCCTATTAGTGAGTGGTTTATCGCTGAGATTGATTATCCTCGGGCAGCGAGTACGGAGCATTTACAGGGTGTTTTATTGAACTATGTTGATGGCGCTAAGATACACAGCTTGGATCGTCTGCAGCAAGCGACTGATGCGGTAATAGCTACCAGTCAGTCACAGGATTTAATTGTGGTTTGTGGTTCTTTTCATACGATTGGAGAGGCATTGGTTGCATTGGACGACAATGGCTTAAGATAAAAAAATCGTGATGTAATGTTAATCCTAACCATTATGTGATGGCAGACAGCATGAAAAATATGCTTTATAATCAAAGTACTTTTTACATTATAACTATAGTTTGAAAGTTGATTGACATAATTGGTGGCAAAATTCAGTCTTTTTTAGTCCATTTAGATGGCTGTCGATTGAATTGAAAACACGCCCTAATGCTATTAATAATATAATTTGAGAGAGTAGCGATGCCGCTCAATCAACCTTATTACCAACTAAGAGACGTAAACGGATGAACTTTTCGAGACAAGCCTTATTGGGCATTGGGATGATTATAGGCGGTAGCGTGATGCTATACGCTATGGTGCAACAGATTGGTGATAGTAATAGTGAACCCGCACCAGTATCAGCGATGATAGATGAACCAAGTACTGAGAACGCATCGGCACAGCCGTTGACCACAGATATCGAGACAGAAAAACGTATCTTGGCACAAAAACAAAAAGAGCGCGCAGCCCGTGTCGCAGAGCAAGAAAAGCGTGCGCAGCAGTTTTTGACAGAACAAGAGGCGGCTGAGGCAGAAGCACTGGCTAAAGCACGCGCAGAAAGCCAGCAGTATCTGGCTAATAGTGCACCTATTAGTAATGATAGTGACGACTCAGAAACGGCACAAAATATTACTGATTTTCTGACTGTTCAGCCTCGTACTGATAATAAGCCGACTGAGAGTGAACAGCAAGAAGCAGCTCAAGAAGCAAAGAGAGAGGCTGAGATTAAAGAACAAGCCGTTGCTAAAAAATTAGCAGAGAGCAAAAAAGAAGCGGAGCTAAAGAAACAGGCTGAAGCCAAGAAACAAGCAGATGCTAAAAAGAAAGCTGAGGCCGAAGCTAAAGCCAAAGCATTAGCAGAGGAGAAGAAGAAAAAAGAAGCTGCCGAAGCGGCTAAAAAAGAGCCACCAAAATCCCCTATTGAATATCAAGTGAAAAGAGGCGATGGACTTATTAAGCTTGCAAGACAATACAACATACCAGTAGAAGTCTTGGCTCAAGCCAATGATATCTCACCGTCATCATCGTTACAGTTGGGGCAAAGTATAACGATTCCATCACGCCTTCAAATACAACGTTTAGAGCGTGAAGCGGCAGCAGCTGAAAAAGCACGTGAAGAAAAACGTAAAAAAGAAGAAGCGTTAGCTAAGAAGTCAGCTGAGGCTAAACGTGAAGCGCAGCAAAAACTCAGTGAAGCTCGTCAGCAAGTGAAAGAAACTGATGCAAAAGGCAATTTTGGTGTGCAGGTAGCCTTGGCAGACGATCAAGCCAGAGCGGATGATTTGGCAAAAAAATTCCAAGCAGCAGGCTATCAAGTTAAAACCAGTCGTACCAGTCGCGGTGTCCGAGTTATCGTTGGTCCTGAGCGTGGTAAAATTGCAGCTTTGGCCCTAAAAGATAAAATTAATAGCGACCCTAAGGTCGATACAACAGGTGCTTGGGTGTTATTCTGGCGCTAGCCTATTGCCTAAGTAATATGTAGCGTTTTAACCGGAGCGTGTTTGATCCTTCGATCATGGTACTGCCTATTTACGCAAGCTCAACACGCTTAAGTTTGTTTGGACTCTCTTATCTAACTATTTCTATGATTAAAACACGACATCTGATGTCGTGTTTTTTGCTTTACCGTTTGCCGATTGGCAAAAGCTTGGTTACGATAAGCACCGATTTTCTTTCTTTATAACCTGTCAGCCTAAAAAGGTTGACCTGCCGTGACTGTCCGTAAATGGCTTTTATAAAATAGCAAAGTTATCACTTTAGCCAGTCACTCTCATATTGTATAAGGTAAAACCATGTCATTTGGCGTTGTATTTTTAATATTGGCCGTTGGGTTTTTAGGGCTGATTACGTTACCCAAGTTATTGTCAAAACGTCAAAGTAGTGAGCCTGATCCCAAGCCTGTACGCGGCGATGATTTGGCTATTTGGCCATTTGCACCGATGCCAATCATGACAGATACTGAGGTAATATTTTTTAAAAAATTAAGCAATGCGCTGCCTGAATATCACATATTTGTCCAAGTTCAGCTATCACGAATTATTGAAGCTAATAGTACCGAGACCTCTGAGCGTAGCTTTTGGTTCAACCGTATCTGCCGTCAAAGCGTCGATTATGTAATCGTAGATATTGATGCTCAGACCACACTGGTTGCTATCGAGCTTGATGATTGGACCCACACGAGTAAAGCGCGTCAAAAGGCTGATGATAAGAAAGACAAAGCTTTAGCCAGTGCAGGGATTGCGATGGTGCGATTTCATGCGGAGCGGATACCGAGTGCTGATATGTTGAGGTATGAGCTGATGCAAGTGATTGAGAATTATTGAGAGTGCTGATTAGGTGAGGATGATTTTATAAAAACCCTTACCATTAGTTGTGCTGTCTCGTATAGATAACGATTGGTCTATCACCTGCAAAGTACAGCCCTGATGCGAGCGGTGTGTCACCAGTACAAACTACTGGTGGCTGCTGTTTATCATAAACATTATGTCGATCATAAACATTGCGCTCATCATAAAAGCTACGCTTGGTAAACCACTCAATATAATGTGCGGCTCGCAATGTCGCCATATTGATTGTAGCTAGGGTAGCTGGATCATTTTTATCACACCATTCATGTAGCGGAAAGTTAGATGCTAGCCAGCTAGGATAGCTAAAGTTATGTGTATTCAATGGTACAAAGAATCGTCCTTTTATAACGCCATAACGCTTATCGATTTTAACGTGTCCATGGTTTTCCGTATCCACCCACACCGCTCGAAACTGCTTAGTCTGCATGTGGGTCATCTTGCGCTGTAGATTGTCTTTAGAGTTGATTCCTACCCAGTTTATAGGCTCGAACGGCGCGGAGCCCATAAAGAACTTGATGGCTAGTTCCCAATGCTCGACCAGCTGCTCTGCATGATTGTATAAGATTAAATCTAGCTCACCAGTGGTCTGTTTGCCATTATAGAGCTGCACATTATTAGCCAGTGTCTCATACGGATGCAGCTTGCGCGCAAACCCATCTTCTAACCAAAATGACACCAACCCTTCAAAGTGAAACCCTAGTCGATTGGGGCTTGGGCGCTTGAGTAAGTAGCGAGTCAGTGCTTGATAGTCAGTGGTGGTGTCTAGCTCCATTAATCGTTGTTCATACGCCTCAAACTGCGACTGCCAAAAGCTAGCGTTATGTACTGAAACAGCATGTGTGTTCTCATGCGGTGCAAAGTCTAGCCAATGCGTCAAGACATTAGGACACGCCAGTACATAAGCCAAATCACGCACATAAGGTCGGCGGTAACGCTCCCAAGGAGTGTTATCTATAAGGTGGGTAGAGTTGGACTGAGCGATAGGCTCGGACATAAGATAAACCAGTGTAAAGGTGTATCATTTACCCTAACGTCTTGCTCTATAAAAGTCTATAGATGACAAGTATCGGCTAGGGTAATGTTCTAAAAAGACAGACTCTTCTATTAGCTCTACGCTAGAGGCTTTAGTGACATCAAAGTTTAGACATGATTTTGCCAAATGTTATCTAATATTAGATGACAGTTTATACAGTGGGTTCTTTATGGAAGGAGCTAACTTAGCTAAGTATTTAAAACTATAAGAAACCTAATTCTAATTACTTTTTAGCATTTCATGTTTTGCGGTTTTATC
>NZ_JBQSXG010000093.1:0-12323 GCF_052378005.1 Psychrobacter sp. AOP31-B2-9 | reverse complement strand
ACAAAAAAAAGCAACGATAATACGCTGCTTTTTTATAAGGGTTATCAGACACGTTGCTCATAACCAAACTTAACGAATGGTTATTTTATTTTTGGTTCTTTTGCTAACTGATTACTCTCTGCTTTCACTACCAATGTGCTGGCCAGTTTGTCATGCCAACCAATGTTTTGAGGGCTTTTTGAAGCCATGTAATAATGAATAGCTAAAGGTATGAATACTATAAATGAAGTAGAAAGAGGGATGTAGATTAGTGCTAATACAAGCGTGCGTATCACAACCAATTTGACAAAAGAAGGCAAACGATGAGTTGTTTGGTCGACCACACGAATACCAGTAATTAGTTTGCCTAACGACTGACCTCGTAAGATAATAAAAAGTAATTGCAAAGCGATAAGACCAAAAACCATAGCATTTGATATGAGCTGCGTAGCATGAGGAATACTTTCAGCAACACTTAAAGAATATTTAACCATCTCATCCATATTCTGTAAATCTGTAGGTATGCCATCCAACTTGTTTATAGCTAGCATTAATGGCAAAAATGACATGATTAAAAGTAGCCAATCAAGTGCCGTTGCTAATACTCGCGACATGATAGGCGCAAGAACAACATTACCAAGAACTTTATCTTGAGCTGAAATATTCTTACTGCTAGCCGTTTTATTTAATGACACATTATGATGCGGTGTGTGATGACGGTTGGTTGTCATATTCGCATCTTTATCAGTGACTTTTGGACGTTCAGGCTTGCCATACAGTCTATCTAACGATACAGATTGTCTGTCCTCACCATCACTGGCTTTATCTTCAGGAAATACAGTGACGTTATTGATAATAGAGTCATTGGTATCTGGGCGGCTAATGGTAGCGGGTCGATAAACCGTTTGGTTGTTGGTCAAGTTGCCGACACGCTGCCATTGGTCTAAGCCTTCATGCCACATTAAATCATCTAGCAGTACTTCACCAGAGGCCAACATAATATTGAGCTGATCCAAACTGTATGGACCGGCTTGTACGTTATTTCGAGCAAGGAAAATCTGCATAATTGCCTACATAGTTAGTCATGTCTTACATCACATTTTATAATACATAATATTAGGGTCTATTTAATATTTTTCAAATAGACCCTAATAAGTGTATCTTTAATAATGGTGTGAATTACCGCTGTGACTTGACGTTACGGCTTATTTGGTTTCTTCACCAGCTAAAAAGAACCAAGTATCTAGTACTGAGTCAGGGTTTAATGACACTGAGTTGATACCTTGTTCCATCAACCAATAAGCAAGATCTGGATGGTCTGATGGACCTTGACCACAGATACCGACATATTTGTTTTGCTTACGGCAGGCATCGATTGCCATAGTTAACAGCTTCTTAACAGCAGGATCACGTTCATCAAATAGATGTGAGACGATACCTGAGTCACGATCTAGACCAAGGGTCAACTGAGTCAAATCGTTAGAACCGATTGAGAAACCATCGAAGTACTCTAGGAATTCATCTGCCAATAGTGCATTGGTTGGTAGTTCACACATCATGATAACACGCAAACCGTTTTCGCCACGCTTTAGACCATTTTTCTCTAGTAGCTCGATGACTTCTTTGGCTTCGCCAATCGTACGCACGAATGGAATCATAATCTCGACGTTGGTCAGTCCCATGTCATCACGGACACGCTTTAGTGCTTTACACTCAAGTTCAAAGCAATCGCGGAAGTTGTCAGATACATAACGACTTGCACCACGGAAACCAAGCATTGGGTTTTCTTCTGATGGCTCGTATAATTTACCGCCCAACAAGTTAGCGTATTCGTTTGATTTGAAATCTGACATACGAACGATAACTGGCTGATTCATAAAGGCAACCGCTAAGGTTGAGATACCTTCGACCAATTTATCAACATAGAAGTCAACAGGTGAGGCATAACCGGCGATACGCTCTTGGATGGCTTGTGATATTTCACGTGGCAACGTATTCATGTTCAATAGTGCTTTTGGATGCACACCAATCATACGGTTGATGATGAACTCAAGGCGAGCAAGACCAATGCCTTCGTTTGGCATTTGGGTGAATGAGAAAGCGCGATCTGGGTTACCGACGTTCATCATTACTTTAAATGCTAGCTCTGGCATCGTTTCAACAGAGTTGGTTTGCACTTCAAAGTCAATTTGGCTTTCATAAATAAAACCAGTATCACCTTCGGCACAAGAAGCAGTCACATCTTGACCGTCAACCAATAGCTCAGTTGCGTTACCACAACCAACGATAGCTGGAACACCTAGTTCACGTGCGATAATAGCCGCGTGACAAGTACGACCACCACGGTTGGTGATGATGGCAGAGGCACGTTTCATGACTGGCTCCCAGTCAGGATCCGTCATGTCTGATACGAGGATATCGCCGTCTTGTACTTTGTCCATCTCGTTTAGGTTGCTAACGATACGCACTTTACCTGAACCGATACGTTGACCGATTGAGCGGCCTTCGCATAGTATTTTTGCGTCGGTAGTATCAATGATGTAACGCTCCATGACATTGCTGTCTTGGCGGCTCTTAACCGTTTCAGGGCGTGCCTGAACGATAAATATCTCATTGGTGTCGCCGTCTTTAGCCCATTCGATATCCATCGCTTGGCCATAATGTTTTTCGATCGTTACCGCTTGTTTAGCAAGAGAGGTTAGCTCTTCAGTAGATAGTGAGAATTGCAGGCGATCTTGTTTTTCAACATCGACAGTTTTCACAGATTTAGCTGTACTACCTTCGTCACCATAAATCATTTTCTTATGCTTGCTGCCTAGATTACGGCGAATAACTGACGGCTTACCATTGGCTAACAACTGCTTTGATATATAAAATTCATCTGGATTAACCGCGCCCTGAACGACCATTTCACCTAGGCCGTAGCTTGATGTGATAAATACCACTTGATCAAAACCACTTTCGGTATCTAGCGTGAACATTACACCAGCCGCACCAGTTTCTGAGCGAACCATGCGTTGTACAGCGGCAGATAGTGCAACACCTTCGTGCTCAAAGCCTTTGTGTACACGATAAGAGATTGCGCGATCATTGTATAAAGAAGCAAACACTTCTTTGATAGCGATTAGGACGTTATCAATACCGCGAATGTTTAGGAATGTCTCTTGCTGACCTGCGAATGAAGCATCTGGTAAATCTTCAGCAGTTGCAGAAGAACGTACGGCAACAGCGATGTCTTCGCCGCCGCTCATTGCTTCAAATGACTCACGAACTTCTTGTTCAAGATCTTTTGGTAGTTCTTGCTCAATAATCCAAGTACGAATTTTTTTGCCAGTCTCTGCAAGCTTGTTAACATCATCTACGTCTAATGTTTTTAGCTCATTATTGATTTTTTCTAGCAAACCTGTTTCGTTCAAAAAGCGGTTAAACGCATTTGAAGTGGTGGCAAAACCGCCTGGAACACTGACACCTAAATCAGATAAATGGCTGATCATTTCGCCTAATGAGGCGTTTTTACCACCGACCATATCAATATCGTCTTTTCCTAGCTGATCTAGATTGATTACAAGTGCTGTAGATTGCGCTGCCATGATAACTCCAGAAAATAAGGTTATTTAGTAAGGATTATAACGGTGGATTATACCGCTATATTAGGACAATTTCGAGGGGTTAAATCAAAAAAATTGTTAAAAACAGACAAATTATGGAGTTTACTACATAATTTTGAGCAGCTTTTCGAAAAACTTACTTTCTACGCTAGCGTAAAAATATCGAAAAAAGCCAATATATCCCCGTCTGACAACCCTAAATGAGACTATAAATAGCCAATTCAAGGACTATTACAGATAGATGGTGTGTGTTTTAGAAACTTCGTGCTTATATAGGTGTGTAATAGTCATTTTTAGTTCAATCGAACAGGGTATGAATATCGTTTTGTTTAGGACGTGTTAAACATTCACAAATACTCTCTGTTAGTGCCATGATCGAATATCAAACACATCTTACTATTTATAGAGTGTTTATTCGCTCGCTTTATTGGTATGAAACAGACTCTAAATATTGAAGTTATACAATTACCAAGGTGTTATAACGGGTTTGGTGAAAGAATCGCTAATCTCAGTATGTTCTAGAGATAGAGTTGGCTTTTATATTGGTTTCTAAGTACGCATCTGTAACATTAATTTCTATTAAGCCGCTATTATGCGTATAATGTAGGGCATAAATAATGTAGGTCTGTTATTGCATATATATTGAATATCAAGGCTGATTTATATAGGCGCTAAATATGTCTAGGGGATGGCTTCAATTCACTCGATAGTCATCTAAACGGAATAAATATCGTCAAATAGCCGGTTCATATCCCGATACTATCTGCGCGATTTTCCTTGTTTGACGATCATTTTTATCACTATTTTTAAAATGAAGACACGTCCTAGAGTAGTATGAAAAATATAAGCCAAAAAAAGATTATCATTGTGTTTCCAATTGAGGTGCCAACGTATGTACTCAAACAACCCTACTGAACAAGTGAAGTCCACTATTCAAAACCGGCATGCATTAAACTTAGACAGCTCACAAGCTGTTAGAACCGCATTTTTTATCTCAGATGGGACAGCAATTACGGCTGAGACATTGGGCCGTGCTATTTTGAGTCAGTTTGCTTCGGTACCTTTTGAAACCAGAGTGTTGCCTTATGTGGACAGCCTTGAGCGTGCGGAAGATACGGTTGAGCAAATCAATATGGCCTATCAACGAGATGGTTTACTACCTTTGGTGTTTGATACGATAGTCAACCCTGAGATTCGTGAAAAAATCAACGCAGCACAAAGTTGTAACTTGGATATGTATGAGGGTTTGATTGGGCGAGTCGCGGAAGAGACCGGTGTAGAGCCTGATGGGCACTCAGGTCATGCCCATGATAATGTTGATTCTGAGACCTATAAAGAGCGTATTGACGCAGTGCATTTTGCTTTAGATAACGATGATGGCGCACGTACCCGTCATTATAATGCGGCGGATATCATTTTGGTTGGGGTGTCACGCTCTGGTAAAACCCCAACGTCACTATACTTAGCGTTACAGTTTGGTATTCGAGCAGCCAATTATCCTTTGACTGAAGATGATTTGTACGACAATCAATTACCAAAAGCATTGCGTGAGCATAAAGACAAATTGTTTGGTCTGCTTATTGATACAGATCGTTTGGTGAAAATCCGCCAAGAGCGCCGCGCGGGTAGTCGTTATTCTAGTTATCAGCAATGCCAGCAGGAGCAGCGTGCGATACAAGGGATTTATATCACTCATGGCATCCCCAGCTTGGATGTATCCGAGATGTCTGTTGAAGAAATTGCCACTCGTATTCTACAAATGACAGGTCTGAAACGTCGTATTGGTTAAAGATTGATAAAACTCAATTAAACATTAACTGTTTAACCCTTGAAGATTGTTTATACCATTATTAATATCGTCATTTAATACAACCTCATTATCCTATAGAGAATATTATGAGTTTAGCTTATAAGTCTAGCAAGACCCCTTTATTATTAGCCAGTTTTTTAAGCGTAGCGACATTATTGACAGCCTGTCAGACGTCACGTCAACCAGTCCCTGAGCCGCGCTATGTACCAACCATTGTCTTAGGTGATGCGCAAATGCTAACCATCATGCCAAACCGTGTGGCCTGTGCTTCGGAATTACCGATGCAGTGCTTGCTTGCCAAATCTAGCAAAGACGGTAGCATGTTTGAAGTTCCTTATGATTGGATTGAGGGTTTTGAGCCAACGCTTGGTACTGAATACGTGATCAGTGCCCGCCCGCAAATCGATGAAGCAGAACAAAGTCCTAATGGCTATTGGACATTGCAAAACATTGTCTCACAACGTATGGTAGGAATGCCTTAGTACGGTGATACTAACTCACTCAAATTTTGATTCGTTCATGACCTAAATATCAAACCAATAAGTACATATAAAGAGGATACGATGGGAACTAAAAAACCAAGCGATGCAACTAATGATATCGGTGAAGAAAGCCATACTGAAGTATCTAATAAAGCAAGTAGTCACGCGCCTAATCCTGAGCACACTGTCGGAAAAAACAAACAACAAAAAATTGAACAAACCCATGAGCAAGTCACTGATGATGTGATGCATCACCCTGATCTTGTGAATCCTCTCGATGACACACGAATTGATATCAAATCTGGTTTTACCAAAGATTCACGTCGTCTAAAAAGCGACAACCATGCATACGAATATGACGCAGTTGTTTTAGGAGCAGGTCCTGCTGGTGAAGCGGCTGCTATGAAACTGACTAAGTCTGGCAAAAGAGTAGCGGTCGTTGATCCACGTGATCAAGTAGGTGGTAACTCTACTCATGTAGGCACGATTCCAAGTAAAGCGCTACGCCAATCAGTATTTAACTTAATTAACTTCCGCCGTGACCCGATGTTTACTAAGGCGATGGAATATAAGCAAGTACCCCTAAATGAAGTGTTGGCCAAGGCGCGTCAAGTAATACGTCGTCAAGTTAATACGCACACGCGTTTTTATGAGCGCAACCGCATTGAAGTGATTCACGGTTGGGCCAGCTTTATCGATGCCCATACATTACGTATTGAAACCGATGACAATGTTTTTGAAACCATTACTTTTAACAAAGCGATTATTACCGTTGGTAGCCGTCCTTACCGTCCTGATATTCTAGACTTTGATCATCCACGCGTTTTTGATTCTGATAAAATTCTGCAAATGGATTATGTGGTCAAAAAAATCATCATTTATGGTGCAGGCGTAATTGGTTGTGAGTATGCGTCTATCTTTACTGGTTTGGGTTACAAGGTTGATTTAATCAATAACCAAGATCAGCTGCTCAATTATTTGGACAGCGAAATCAGCGATGCTATCGCTCATGATTTTAGACAATTTGGTGTGCTGATCCGTAGTAATGAAGAGATTGATCATCTTGAAACGCACGATGATTATGTGGTCTTACATCTAAAGAGTGGTAAGAGAATCAAATCTGATGCCATTCTATGGTCCAATGGTCGCTCAGGTAATACCGAAGGTCTGAACTTAGAAGCGGTTGGTCTGAAAGCCAATAGCCGCGGTCAGTTGAAAGTTGACGACACATATTGCACTGATATTAAAAACATCTACGCTGCTGGTGACGTGATTGGTTGGCCATCTCTGGCATCTGCCGCTTATGACCAAGGTCGCTGCGCTGCTGCCTTTATGGTAGGTGATGATGATGCCGAGCCAGTATCTAGTGTGCCGACTGGTATCTATACCATTCCTGAAATCTCTTGTATTGGTAAAACAGAGCAAGAGCTGACGGATGAAAAAGTTCCTTATGAAGTGGGTCAAGCATTCTTTAAGCATCTGGCACGTGCGCAAATCATCGGTGAGCGTTCAGGCGTATTAAAGATTTTGTTCCATCGTGATACGCTAGAGATCTTGGGTATCCATTGCTACGGCAATCATGCGTCAGAGATTATTCATATTGGTCAAGCCGTTATGAAGTGTAAGAGTAATAATACGCTTGAGTATTTTGTGAACACCACCTTTAACTACCCAACGATGGCCGAAGCGTACCGTGTCGCGGCATTGAATGGTTTGAATCGAGTTTTTTAAATCATCGCCTATTTATATTGTATAAATCAAAAAAGCGCCTGCTAATATTAGCAGGCGCTTTTTTGATAGCTGGTTTATCAATATAAAACAGGCCTATTAAACCACTTACTCCATGTTATGAAATGGTTTTATGCTGCTTCATAGTGGTATACCAGCGAATGAGCAAGAGTAATATAAAGTAGAATATCCATAAAGCGGCGAGTGCATACAGCCCAGTAGAGATTTGGGATACACTGGCACCCATTTGGTTTAGCTGTACAGAAGTGTTGATGGCTGGTGTCGTCGGTATTAACCAACGAATGATCTGTAAAAATTCTGGCAATTGGTTTGCAGGCCACGGATAGCCACTGATAAAAAACATCGGCAACGAGCTAAAAATAAGAATTTGCATACCGCGTTCACGTTGACGAAACCATAATCCGAGTACGCAGCCGAGAGTTGCAACTGTTGGGCAGAATATTAGTAGAAATAACAAGCTGCCGAGCATGTTTTGTCCGCGCGGATAGTGATGAAGCTCAAACGCCCAGCCATAATAAAAGCAGCCGATCACAAAGCTACACGCACTTAGCGCTGAAATACGACCAAGCCAGCCACGGATGCTACTCATGTGCCGACGCTGCTCATACCATGTTCCAATCAGCATCGTCGTCGACATCAAAAGTGTTTGCTGTAAAATTAGAATAGAAACCGCTGGCACGATGTACGCGCCATAGCCTTCTGTTTGATTGTATAAAGGAATGATTTGTAAGGGTACCGCTTGAGTGTTTGCTTTTGCGGTTACTGGATACACACCTTGTGCTACGTTCTTCTTAATCTCGATACCAGCTGATACGGTGCTAACGGCTTTCAAAAATCCCATCTGAACATTTTTATTCAATAGAAAATAACCGCCATTGCCTAATACACTGACGCTCGCTGATTTTCCAGAGAGTACTTGCTGCTCAAGGCCACTCGGAATCACCATATATCCAGCGATTTCATCTGCCCAAATGGCCCGTTTGGCATCTTGCTCATTGAGAAACCGCTTAGTATCTAGCTGCGGGCTGGCACTGGCATAACGTACGACAGTTTGTGATAGGTTACTGTTGTCATAGTCAATGATACCAACGGGCACATGATCGATTACCTCGGTCGAATATGGCCAAGGATAAAAAAAGCCATAAATAATAGGTGCAATCATCAATAGTAACAGCACACCTTTATCAGAAAATATGCCTTTAAAAGTCTCCAAGAACCCATCCCAAAATGTTGGGGATGTTGCTTGCAGTGTTGAGTGTTCAGCCATAGAAGACGGATTTTGTTTTGGTAACAATGACATTAGCGTGCTCCCCAGCGTTCTGGATGTGCCAATGCACGTTTGGTCAATAGCGTCGTCAAGATCATCGTAATGGTCGTCGCAATTGTGAGGCCATAGACAATCGGTAATGACACAGCCACAGGGGCGTTCATCTGTAATTGTGCAATGTGTAGCTTTAAATAATGTGTGAGTGGTAGCACGTCTGACCAATGCTTGGCATTATCACTGATAGCAATATACGGAAAAGTGACACCTGCAAAGGCATAAGAAGGGGCAGAAATAAAACCAGTAGACGATAAGCCCATGCGTAAAGAAAACGAATTTAGGGTTAAGATGGCACCAATAAGAAATGACAGCATCATTAGTAAAAGCAGACCGACATAAGTAGCAATCACTGAGCCAATAGCAATAACGTCTTGTGGTGCAGCGAACCAAACAGCAAGCATTGACCAGATGCTATAAGCCATCATGGGCCAAAAATACTTGCCCAATAAACCGAATAACAGTACAGAGAAGCTAGCCTGTCTAGGTTGAGTATCTTCATGAGCTGTATCTGTTTTTTTATTAGTAATAAAGTCGTACCAATGGCCTATGTTTTTATCACGCAGCTCACGTCCTATCGTCGTTGCTCCGATGACCATTGCTAAAATATGTAGTAGTGCGGGAATCACCGTTGAGGCTAAAAACTGCTGATAGTTAGTTGCGGTGTTGAATAGACTGATACGCTGTATACTAATCGGCGAATAGGCAATCACTGCTTGTGATGGTGCCACGCCTTGCTTGACCAAACGCTGTATCTCAACACCAGCCGATAACGTGCCAGTAACGGCTTGAACACCAGTTTGGATGATGCCTGAATGTGTACCGTACTGAGCATTCACTTGCAATATTAAAGGGGCAGGCTTGCCAGATAAAATATTACGAGAGAAATCTTCAGGAATAATAACAACGGCATAGATATCACGCTGCAAAATGGCTTTTTCTGCCACAGCTTCTGAAGTATAAAGCTGCTTGACCATCAAGGTAGGACTGGCTTCTAAATAACGCACAACAGTATTGGCAACAGGACCATTGTCTTGGTCGATCACTCCGATAGGCAAGTCTGTAATTTGCGTATGAGAAAATATCCACCAAATCAATAGCACAGTTGCTAATGGTATCCAAATCACCATCGCCAAGTCCCACGAGTTTTTGGACAAAAATCGTCGCTCGTACGCAGCACTACGAAAAAAAGCCTCACTTAACTTGGTCAGGCTCATGGCTTACTCTTGATTCTTAGTGTTAGTAGACGCTGAATCAATGCTCACAACCACGCTCATGCCCGAACGAATACGGGCGTCTGGAGTGGTAGGACGCGCTTTCACCTCAAAGGTACGCACATCAAAGCCGTCATCATTGTTGGTTGGGCGCCAAGTTGCAAAGTCAGATAAGGTTGACGTGGCATAGACGGTAAACTCTTTAGTATAAGGCTTATTCACTGATGACAATGCTGGTATCGTACCTGTGAATTTTTGCCCGATTGCTAGTTGGTTTAAATAGGTTTCTGTGACATTGAGTACGACCCACTGATCACTGGTATCGACCAACGTCAGTAGAGGAACACCTTCTCCAATGACTTCACCGGCATTGACAATAACGTCATCTACGATACCAGCGATAGGGCTTTTTAAGTTGGCTTCTTCTTTTGCAACCAGTGCTTCGTCCAGTTTTGCATCGACTTGCGCGACTTGCGCTGTGGCGGCTAATTTATCTTCAGTGCGTGCGCCTTCTAACGCTAGGTCATATTGCAATAGCGCCGCTTCAGTTTGGTCTTGGGTGGCCAGATATTGGGCATAAGCTTCATCTCGTTTTTGCCGTGCCATTAGTCCTTCTTCATACAGACGATTGACCCGTCGATAGGTGTTTTCTGCCAAATCAGAACCTGCTTTGTTGGCTTGCCATGCTGCCTTTGCTTGAGCGATTTCTTGTGGGCGAGCACCGTTTTCTGCTTTATCTAACTGACTCTGTGCCATTTGTTTGCCAGCACGTGCTTGATTAATTTTGGCATTAATCTCAGGTGAGTCCATTTCAATAAGCTGCTGACCGATGGTAACAGTATCGCCTTCAGTGACTAAGATTTTTGATATGCGTCCAGGTACTTTTGCAGCGATAGAGGTTTGCTGCATTTGCATTTGCCCTTGCAAGGTAATGGCCTCGGGCTCACTGTGTTGACTGCTCTTATACAAACCATAAGCAACCATACCCAGCACAATGAGAATAATCAGTGCTAGGATGGCTTTTTTGATTAGGGCAGATTTGTCAGTTTTTATTGCCTCGCGTTTATAAGGCGGCACGGTTTGCTCTGCGTTAGCACTCGCGTTGTCAATATTAGAATCAATCGGTGTTTGCTCATGCTGACCATTATTTGATTCAGTAGAGCTATCTGAGTCGTTTACTTTGCGTGAGTCGCCTGATTCGTTGGTAGATTCAGTCATGACGGTGAGGTTCCTAAAGCAATAAAGCGAAGAGTAGAGGTGAAAAATTGATGACTAGGACACGCCCTAGTACACTCGAGTAGCATAAGGTTTGGCATCTTCTATGGCTTCAGAGTTAAAGATAGCTCCAAAAGCGACAATAAATGCTGAATAATAAAGCCACAGCATAATGACCACGGCAGCTGATAGTGCGCCAAACTCAGCACTATAGTTGTTAAAGTTTTGGACATAAATTGAAAATAGTACAGACAATATAATCCAAAGAATGGTTGCTAGCGCTGAGCCTGGCACTAGTTTCTTTAGTGCGACTGCGCCACGGTTAGGGGCTAGGCGATAAAAGCCCAAAAAGCTTAAAAAGATGATACCAGTCAATATAGGCCACCTGCTCCAAAGTGCAATTGTCTTAGCAATTTGAGGGAAGGGAAAGTAGGCTGCCGCTAATGGAATGATAGCGATAGAGGAGATTGTTATAATTAATATTACAACTGCGGCGAAGGTCAAGCCAACTGATCGAATGGTACTTTGTATAAAGCCACGCTCTTGCGTGATATGAAAAGCAAGATTGACAAGAACGATTAACGATTTGATGCCTTTAGAGCCAGCATAAAGAGCAAATGAAGTCGATACAATAAGACTGACAGTCAGTGTAGATGCAGTACTAGAAACCAGATCGCTTAGGCGTGAATTGAGGACTTCGTATACCGTATCAGGTACAAACGGACGCAAAATTGCAATCTGTTCTTGCATCTCAGTGAGCGAAAATACAAGACCATATAGCAGCACAAATACTGCCATTACTGGAAAAATTGATAAAAACCCAAAAAAACCTACGCTCGCGCAGTGTGCCCAAACATTAGAAGTGTTTGCGATACGCCACGTTTTCAATAAAGGCTGTAGCCAGCCAACTACAGATTTAAACGTCAGTTTTTTCATAAAATATTT
>NZ_JBQSXG010000092.1:0-12351 GCF_052378005.1 Psychrobacter sp. AOP31-B2-9 | reverse complement strand
ATTTCTTTTATCCAAAAAAGTTTAACATATCATGACGTATTTAGCGCCGCGGCAAGGGTTGTTTGCCATTATTCTTCTGGTTAGTTTTTGTTTGCAGACTCTCTTATTGGTCATTAGTACTGATCAACAGTTGAGCAAAAGTCGCGCGTTAAAAGGCGAGCAGATGGTTGCACAGCTGATTGATGAAGCTAGGCTGTCTTTAGAAAATAAAGACCGTGTCAGCCTAAGTGTGATTGCCAATCGCTATACCAGCGAGCAAGACGTAACAAAGATACTGATCACTGACAATAAAGATGAAGTATTAGTGCCAGTTGGCAATGCCCCTATGCAGCAGGGTGAGACGATTCGTCAAATTGCTACGAATGGTGATGCTGTCATTGGTAGTGTTGCTCTGACCTTAAAGGATATTAGTAAAGGCGAGATTATCGCCATGCAATGGCCGTTTGTCATTGGCACTATGCTGCTGCATTTACTACTTTGGCTCATTTATGGCTATATTGCCCGTCCAACCAAAGAGCAAATCAATGCGCTCAGCCGTGATATTCAAGATTTGCATCGCGATCAGTATGTAGAAATCAATCAGCGCAATCGTAATCGCGAAAGCCGATCAGTGGATAGCCAAGTAAATGAACATAAAGAAACAGCCAGTCCCGTTGAAAACCCAATAGAAAAACCAACAACCAATGCTCGTAAATTTAATGTACATAGTGAAGTAAATGAGTATTTAAGAACGCAACAGAATCAAGGTGTGGAAAGTGATGCGACAGGACCTATGGCTAGTGCTGTCGATAACACCGCTACTGAGCAAGTAGAGAAAAGCACGACACAAGAAGAAACCAGTGATATTGATGACACGATTCATAAGTCTCATAATGCCACCCGCCTGTCTGCTACACGCTCACTTGATAGCGTGAGAGTGCAAATTGTCTTTCATGATGAGTTTAATATGCTTGAGCGCTTGGCACCTGCTCAACGTTTGCCGTATTTGGCATTATGTACGCAGCTACTGAACCAAGCGGTGACTGAGTTACTTAAGCAGCCGTTGCTGCTAGGTGTCAGCGCAATGAATGAACCACAATTCGATGATGGTGGTGCGAGTGTGGTGTTAAAAGCAGATAACAGTCATGCTAAGGTCGCGTTGGCAGGTGTGATGCTTGGTAAATTATACTTAATGCTCAACAAGATTATTCATGATAAGCATATTGAGCTTTCACGCTTTGCTTTACCTGCAAAAGTGGGTGTCAGCGATGACGCCCAAAGTGATGCTATGACGCAGCTACTACACAGCGTTGGCAAAAAAGAGCAAATGCTAATATTGCTCCCGAATGCTGGACTCAAACAAATCGGTAATCATGTGCAGGTTCAAAGTATCATGCGACCAACTACCGTTTATGAACGTGAGTGTGCCATATTCGATGGTGGTAATGACTCGATGATTCAACGATTAGCTGACGTCCGCAATTCAGTCCTAATGATCGAAAGTGAAGATGAGCCACATATTTCATAGAAAAGGTTTGGCGGTAACTATTTTCACCAATTTATGGATGATTGTCTGTTATATTGACTATATCGTTATCTTGGCTTAGCAGAGGAAAGTAATAAAAAGGATTGACAACGTTCAGTAGAGACTTTATAAGGCATATATATATTAATGTATTCTTAATAACTTTGCTAAAAACAATAGGAGTTTGCCATGAGTGACGCTGATATTGACGACGATTTTGATGGTGAATTTGTCGACGATGATGATGCAAAGATGGTGGAAGAGGCTGAGACTAGCGTGCGTACGCGCTTAAGCAGTCTTGAGAAGCGTCGGCTAATCGACAATCTACTAGAAGAAAAACGTTTGGCCAAAGAGTTAAAAGACGATTTAGATGACATAGATAACTTTGATGAAGATGACGACGATTGGGATGATGAGGACTTTTAATTTTTAGAGTGATGTTATGACTAAAGTGAGAAAACGTCATGTCATTTCAGTCGACTAAAGTGTTGAAGTAATAGATTATCAGCTGGTTTTATTAGGGCGTGTCCTCAACCCAATCGATAGTCATCTAAATGGGTTGAAATGGCTACATATTGCCGAACAGCAGCAAATAGCTAACTGATATCTCGATACTAGACTGACATTTCGATACTATCTGCGCTATTTTCCTTGTTTGACTGCCATTTATCTCATTTTTATTATCCTCTCTAAAATGAGAACACGCCTTAACTCACTGATCTTCTGTTTTCCCAATTTTATGGTTGTCATCAACCTATTTTGAATGTGTTATTCAGATAATCTTTAAATAATCTGTGACCTTGCATTTAATCAATCATTTATGACGACTGTAGCAATCTACTTTTCAAGGACAATTACACCATGAGTAACCAATTAAGTTTTGATGAATTACTAGACTACTTGGATAATCAAGAGAGTCAGTTTGTACTTGACAGTGTCGCTGCGCATGGATTTTTGACAGCGACGGTCATTGGGCGTCCGTTACCTAACTGGATGGATGCATTGTTTGAAGGTCATGTTAGCGAAATACCAGAAAATGTCATCGATGGCATTAAACGCTGGCGTGACTCTATCATGGCTGAGCTAAAAAACGAGACACCTATCGAGCTGCCATTTGGTGAAGATGCGGGTGACGAAGAGGTGGCTGTCGATTTTTCAGATGAGTCAGATATCGTTGCTTGGTCAATCGGTTTTGTCGATGCGATGTATGGTGAGGAAGCCAGTGATTGGTTTGAAGATGAAGAAACAGCAGAAGACGTGGCGGTATTGACCTTGCCAATGATTGTACTGAGCGGTATCGATGATGAAGATCCAGAGCTCGCTGAGATGCGTAAAGACGAAGATAAAATGGTACAAATGGCCAATAGCATCGAAGGCAATTTGACTGAGCTTTTCTTATTGTTTCATACCAATGATTAATTTTAGATATATCACCAAACGCCACAGGCCAATTATGAAAAAGCTATTATTATGTTCGATTTTGGGATTTGTTAGTTTGGTCGGTTGCACTACAACATATTCTTTAAACACGAAGAGTAATGTAAGTGTAGCGAAGATGAAGGTGGACTCAGTGAATGTTACCTTGAAGCAAAAATATGACAATCCAGTGTTTTATAGCCAAGCTGATATTGAAACGTATGTTAGTAATTGTTTAGTTACTGAGCTGTCTAAAGAGGGCAAGTACCAGGCGAATGCAAATGCTGGTTTAGATATAGATGTAGAATATAGAAGAATTTACTCGGGTGAAGCCTTTGGTATGAAAAAATCTATCGGCAGCCCCGAAATTGCCTATAGCTATCAAGTTGTTAGTGACGACAAGATCCTACAACAAAATGAAGAAAAAGAGCTTTTTGTGAATGCAGGATTATTAGGAAACTTTAACTATGTAGGTAATACTGAAAAAGAAGATGAAAATATGTATATAGATGCGTTATGTCGTCATATCGCTCAGAAAATTTACTGATTTTTTAATTAGGTCACGATACTATGCAACTCTCTAACCTTGAACACTTACCTAATTATCAAATCACCGAGCGTTTAGATGTGGTGTACGGCAGTACGGTACGCTCAAAGCACGTCGGTAAAGACTTGTTTGCTGGACTAAAAAACATCGTCGGTGGTGAGTTGACGGCTTATACCGAGCTGTTAGAAGAGTCGCGTCAAGAAGCGATAGACCGCATGATTGTCAAGGCAGAATCTTTGGGTGCTGATGCAGTCGTTGGTTTGCGTTTTTCGACCTCTAGTATCGCACAGGGAGCTTCTGAGCTATTTGTTTATGGTACTGCTGTCAAAGCGATACCCATGCCGCAGCAGTCATTTCAAAATCCGCCAAGCGATTCTCATTATCAAACGGGTCAATCGCATCACTCAGGTCAACACCCAAGTACGCAAACCCCATCATCAGAACCTACTGATGAGTTGCCACGTTTCAATCCTTTTGGTTAGATGACCGAATCTTAAAGCAGTGATGCTTTTGTATGATAAGAGACGTGCCATGAACAATTCCCTTACCCAATTTCTCATCAACTATGCACCGTTTGTTTTATTATTCGCAGCTGGTTGGTTTTTTGGCACGCGTCATGAGCGTCAGCATTTGGCACAGTTGAGCATCGACGAGCAAGCACTGAGTCATATTATTGTATCAAGCGAACGCTTTTATCGTCCCAATATCGCGGCTGATAGTCAGGGTGAGTTGGTACTAGGTAGTGTGGTGATCGGTCAAGATTACTTCAAAATGATTATCGCCCGTGTCTTAAGTATCTTTGGTAAAAATCTGACCACCTACGAGACGTTATTAGATCGCGCCCGCCGTGAGGCTATCGTACGGATGCGTACTGAGGCCAATGCCAAAGGTTGTAATCATATTTATGGTCTGCGCCTTGAGGTGACTAATGTCAATCAACTGGGTAGCATGGTAGAAGCCATCGCCTATGGTACGGCAGTCATCAGTACTGACCGTCACTAAAGTCCTGCCAATTTAAGATATATCCTTAATCTTACCTTCTTTCTTATCCCCAAAATAAGCACTTGTCTTAGGGTATGTCCTCATTTTAAAAATGATGATCAAAATAAGATAAATTGCAGTCAAACGAGGAAAATAGCGCAGATAATATCGGGATATTAACCAGATATTTGACGATGTTTGGCAAAATTTAGCTATTTTTAGCCCATTTAGAGGGCACTCGTTTGAATTGAGGACACGCCCTAGTTATCCTTGCGTTGCTATCACTGTCTAACAAGAAATTATAGAGGGTCGACTATATTATGCTTGAACTTTTCTTCTGGGGCTTCCTGCTACTTTTACAGATTGTTTTTGGGCTACTGATATTTTATGGTGTGTTTAAAGTGATGCTCTGGTCTAGTCGTACAAAGCTTTCAAAACGTACTTCAAGCTCATCTTCTGGAGATGACGTCAACAACAGTAACAGTAATCATAGCGGATATAGCAGCAATGATTCTTGTGGTGACAGCGGTAGCGATGGCGGCGGGTGTGATTGATTCTTTTCTTAGCGACAAATCTACTCGTTCTAAGCCTAATAATATAAATAATGGTATACCCTAAAGTTTTTCTGTACTTTTATATGGCGGATATCCTACGTTTGAATACTGACTGGTGAGTAGTTGAATAAAATGGATAAAGCTGCCTTTACAACGATATACTTTATGATACCGCTCTATTACGATTATTGAATATATATGAAAGATGGCATGGAATGCTGTCGAGTAATGTTGTCATACAAAACGTTGATGACGTCGATGGCTTTTACCCAAGATATCAGCAGGATTGGCTGATTAAGCATCACAAAGTTGTCATAAAACTGCCTATGTAAGGGCTCTATCTACAAGGATGTAGTTATGGAAGGTGTGGAGTTAGTCACGTTTGTAAATTCAAAAGTCATTCCCATTGGAATTTTTCTGATTATGATGGGAATGGGTCTATCCTTAGTCACCAATGACTTTAAAAGAGTCGTCAAATACCCTAAAGCAGTCGCGATAGGACTCACCAATCAGTTGCTGTTCTTACCATTAATTGGTTTTGCTTTGGCAAGCCTGATGTCACTAGAGCCTGAATACGCAATTGGGGTTATGTTATTGGTACTGTGCCCTGGTGGCACCACATCAAACCTATTTACCTATTTGGCCAAAGGCGATGTCGCGCTTTCGGTGACCATGACAGCTATCTCAAGCGTGGTCACGGTATTTAGTATTCCTATCGTACTCAGCTTTTCGCTCGTGTACTTTATGGGTGCTGGTAGTGAGTTCCAATTACCAGTGGTCAAGACCATGGTCAGCCTAATTGCACTGACTATCCTGCCTGTTAGTATTGGTATGCTGATCAAACGTTATGCCCCCAGTGTGGCAGATAAAACGCAGGTTCTGGTTTCTCGTTTTGGCGTGATATTTTTGAGCTTTTTGGTTCTATTCTTGAGCTATGTGCAAAAAGATATCATTGTAGAGGCCTTAATAGCCACTGGCCCTGTATCATTGATATTAAACGTGTCAACGATGGCACTTGGTTATTACACCAGTAAATGGTTCGGTCTGAATCCAGAACAAAGAAGATCGATTACTATGGAAGTTGGCCTACAGAACAGTACGCTTTCGATGTTTATGGCATTGACACTATTGGCCAATTATAAAATGTCGCTGACGCCAGCTATTTATACGCTAATTATGTTTTTAACCGCAGGTATTATGGTGAGAGTATTTAGCGCGCAACACAATAAGGCGAAGCAAATTGAGATAGACCGTAGTGTGATGGCAGCACGTAGGCTTTAACTTCGGGGCTTTATGTTTGGGGCTTAAGTTTTTAAACTTGAGCTTCTAAAATTGAGCTTCTAGACCTGAACTTTTAGGTTTGAGTTGGAACTCAAGCAACCGCCTTTTAATGAAGCGTTTGGTAAATTGCGGTCACCGCTTTATTGACTGAACCCCATAACTGGCTTGATATTTTAAAGCTTGTCATGGGGTTTTGCACTCGCAGTCGTCATAACTCATTCTCTTATTATTGCCGACAAGTGGCAGCAGGCAATGAGACATAGAGGAGAGCAGGGCTAAAAACACAGCTGGGCTAAGAATAAAGCTTAACGATGACGTGCATTTACTCTGGCTTTAGCGTTAGCTGTCTGCTCTTTTACTTTTTCAACTTCAAATAGGAAGGTACGGTTTTTGAGCACTGCGACAAACACCACGCCACCGATCGTATTGCCCACCAGCACTATCGCTAAAAACAGTAAGTAACGCCAAAGACTGACACTACTGCCATACAGTAAGGCAGAAAACACCTCGATGTTGCCCACGATACTATGATGTAAACCTAAAAACCCGATACTGCCTGTGATGATGGTGACTAAGACAATTCGGCTAAGGGTATCGCGTGCTGAGGTCACTAGCCATGCGGTAACGCCCATCATCCAACCAGCCAGTACTGAACTGCCAAATATCACCCACCACTCAAACGTTAAAACATGCTCGGCATAAGTGTCAATGTCGCTGGCACTAAACAGCTGCATGTTTAAGCCGAGGCCAATCATCAATGCGGCAAATAAACAACCACCAACCAGATTACCAGCGATGACAATGCCCCATAAACGTAGCAATTTATTCAAGGGTTCAATACCGTTGAGCACTGGCAAGCTTAGTAGGGAGGTTTGCTCGGTAAATAATAACGACTGACCGATGACCACAATAATGAAGCCGATGGGGTAAAGTAATGAGGCGAGTACGATGGCGTATTCACTGGGTATGACTCCGCTGAGGAGCGCAAAAGCCGATAAAATCATAAAGAAGCTAATACCAATTTCAAGCCCAGCGGTAAAAGCACTGGTAAAGAGTGAGCCAAGCGAGCGCTCAAAGGTTTCTTTGGCGTCCATGACTTGCTCGACTAGGATGCTGGCATAGCTTTTTGCATGACTCGAATCATTGTCATTGGCGACTTTTTTGATGGTTTCTTTGTCTTCGTCACTGATTTCTTCTGGGAGATCATCCTCTTTTATGTCTTCAGTGGTCTTTGTTTTATCAGCATCGTCACTGTCTTTGTTGTTGCCATTAGCACTAGTATTGTCATTAGCTTTGCTATCGGCGCTGTCTTCCTCAGAGTCTTTTTGGTTGCTTTTTTGCTGACTGTCTTGACGGCTTTCTTTTTGACCTTTTTGCTTTCCTGCTTTATGACTGTCATCAGCCACACCCTCATAATCTGCATATGAGTTCTGTGGGTCTTTTTGATGATTAGTATGACTATCAGTATCTTGGGGCACGGTAAGCTCACTGGTTAAGAGGGAATAATTTTAGTATCTGATCTATTCTATAGCAGGACTATAATCTATTATGTTTAGTATTCAGCTGATTGCTGTTGTTAATTCTTTATCCTGACTCTTAGTCAAATCTATTTTTTAGTAGACCTCTTGCAAAAGTACCAGTTCATTGACTTCCACTAATAGAACCGCAAGAACTAGCGATGACTTATGCAAGAGGTATAATGTAGCGGTGAGAGATTATGAGAACATTATCTAAATATAGCCCTTGGCAAAGCGAGATGGTAGTGACGGCTAGTCTTCTGAAGCTTGATTTATTATCCGATAAGCAAATTGTCGAATAAGCTCATTACTTACTTGATAACGAATACTACGATGATGAGATGTTATCGATAATTGATGATGACCCTATATATCCGAGAGGCAATAAAGAGTCACTTCAAAGAGCACTTTCTGGTTTAGGCTTTCCAGATATTAATACAGAGCAGGCTAAGTGGATTTATACTTATGCCATCGTTCATGTATTTATTGAACAGCCTGAAAATTACCATATTTTTGAGGATAGTCAGTTAGATATTTATAATAAATTCTATGAGTTTTTAGATGAGGGTAGTCATCTACAAGCAGTAGATGGGTTTAAAGGTTTGATTTATCAATTAGATGATGCTTATGGCAACGTAAAAATGGGAGAAGTTTACAAAGGTTATAATGATCCATCGACGCTAATGATCTTAGAAAAAGAGTTTTTTCGACTTTGTAAGCAGTGGGTGAAAGATAATAAGCCAAAGATAGAGTGTATTTTCGAAGAGCTATACGCTTAAATGACCTTAGCATCTAACAAAATCTGCCTATCTGCGTTAAAATCACTCTATTCATTATTTTCCTAATTTTTATATTAGCTTTAATCCAATTAATTTTGATCACATTCAATCAATAAAAGATAATGCCATTATGAGTAACCACAACCTCACCACATCTATTCAAGCGGCCTTAAGCCAGTTAGAGAATGCGTATAATCCTGCACAAGTCGAAGCAGGCATGTATCAAAGCTGGGAAGAGAGCGGCTATTTTCAGCCGACATTTGATAAAGACGAGTCGTTTTCTATCGCGCTACCACCGCCGAACGTTACAGGCTCGCTGCACATGGGTCATGGCTTTAACAATGCGATTATGGATGCACTCACGCGTTATCACCGTATGGATGGTGACAATACGCTGTGGCAACCGGGTACAGATCACGCTGGTATCGCCACCCAAATGGTTGTTGAACGTCGCCTAGAAGCGCAAGGCTTGAAGCGCCGTGATATGACGCGTGCAGACTTCATCGATAAAGTGTGGGAGTGGAAAGAAGAGTCGGGCGGCAATATCACCAGCCAAATTCGCCGTTTGGGCAGCTCGGTTGACTGGTCGCGTGAGCGCTTTACCATGGATGATGGTCTATCCAACGCGGTAAAAGAAGTGTTCGTTCGTCTGTTTGATGATGGTCTTATTTATCGCGGTAAGCGTCTAGTGAATTGGGATCCTAAGTTCCAGACTGCGCTGTCTGACTTAGAAGTAGAGAACCATGACGAAAAAGGCAGCTTGTGGCATTTCCGCTATCATTTCACCGATGCAGACCTAACCACTCAAGATGGCAAAAACTATCTGGTAGTAGCGACCACGCGTCCTGAAACCTTATTAGGTGATACCGCTGTCGCCGTCAATCCTAGCGATGAGCGTTATGCACACTTAGTGGGCAAGACCATTACCTTACCAATTACTGGTCGTGTCGTACCTATCGTCGCTGATGACTATGTCGAGAGCGACTTTGGTACGGGCTGTGTCAAAATCACCCCAGCGCATGATTTTAACGATTATGAATTGGGTCGTCGTCATGACTTGCCATTGATTAATATCTTGGATGAGCGCGCCAATATCCTACCAGCGATGGAAGTCTATCCTGATCTGCAAACGCGTGAGCCAGAGCTAGAGACCACGCCTAGCGAGTATGCAGGGCTAGAGCGTTTCGCTGCGCGTAAGTTCCTTGTGGCGCAAGCAGGCGAGCAGGGCTGGCTAGAAGACATCGAAGACTACGCCCTAAAAGCCCCACGTGCTGAGCGTGGCGGTACGATCGTTGAGCCATGGTTGACCGATCAGTGGTATGTCGCGGTCAAAGAGCTGGCCAAGCCTGCGATTGACGCAGTAGAAGACGGCAGCATCGAGTTCGTCCCTGCGCAGTACAAAAACATGTACATGGCATGGATGACCGATCTACAAGACTGGTGCATCAGTCGTCAGCTCTGGTGGGGACATCGTATCCCTGCATGGTATGACGATGCGACGGGTGAAATCTATGTGGCCCGTGACGAAGTGGAAGTACGTAGCAAGTATAATCTCAGCGACGATGCCGTATTGCGCCAAGATGATGATGTGCTCGATACGTGGTTTAGCTCGGGTCTGTGGACGTTTAGTACGCTTGACTGGGCAGACGTCAACGCTGATCCGCGCGTGATGGACACTTTCCATCCAACCAGCGTGCTCGTGACAGGTTTTGACATTATTTTCTTTTGGGTCGCCCGCATGATCATGATGACCATGCACTTCGTGAAAAACGAAGACGGCACGCCGCAAGTACCGTTTAAGACCGTCTATGTGCATGGTCTGGTACGTGATGGTAATGGTCAAAAAATGTCAAAATCAAAAGGTAATGTCTTAGATCCAATCGATCTAATCGACGGTATTGATCTAGAAGCGCTGGTAGACAAACGCACCAGCAATATGATGAATCCAAAAGACGCGGCCAAAATCGAAAAGCAAACGCGTAAAGAGTTCCCAGAAGGCATCCCAGCGTATGGAACCGACGCACTGCGCTTTACCTTTACCTCATTGGCCAGTACTGGTCGCGATATCAACTTTGATCTAAAGCGTGTCGAGGGCTATCGTAACTTCTGTAATAAAATCTGGAACGCCAGTCGTTTTGTACTGATGAACTGTGTCGATGGCGAAGGCAGTGCCAAGCCTATCGATCAAGCGGCCAACCCTGATGTTTGGGAGCTACCAGAAAAATGGATCATGAGTCGTCTGAACTCTAGTATTGCCAATATCCATCAGCATTTCGCCCAGTATCGTCTCGATATGGTCAGCCAAGATATCTATGAGTTTATCTGGAATGAGTACTGTGATTGGTACGTTGAGCTAGCCAAAGCCAGTCTAAACGATGACTCAGTGTCGGATGAGCGTAAAGCGCAAATCCGCTATGTGCTACTGCATGTGCTAGAGACAGCACTACGCTTCACTCATCCAATCATGCCGTATCTGACTGAGCAAATCTGGCAGACCATCGCGCCGCTACTGGGTCGAAAAAACACCGACAGCATCGTGGTCGCTGACTATCCACAGACCGATGATAGCCAAATCAGTGAGCAGACAGAAGCGGATATGGCGTGGTTACAGGAGCTAATCGCGAGCGTCCGTAACATCCGTGGTGAGATGAAACTGGGTAATGCGGTACGTTTACCAGTACTGCTACAGAATATCTCGCTAGCAGAAGATGAGCGCCTATCGCGCATTGCCAATCAGTTTAAAGCGCTCGCTAAAGTAGATAGCTTAGCCATCGTCAAAGAGGGCGATGAAGTACCGCTATCATCATCAAGTATGGTCGGTCAGCTACGCGTACTCGTACCGATGAAAGGGTTAATCGATCCTACGGCTGAGCTGGCACGTCTGGATAAAGCGCATGAAAAGCTACAAAAGCAAGCTGATGGTATCGCGCGTAAGCTAGGTAATGAAGGCTTTGTCAGCAAAGCACCTGCACAAGTGGTCGAAGCAGAGAAAGCGAAACTGGCTGAGCTAGAAGGGCAGTTGACCGCGATGACGGCGCAAATGGAAGAGTTGAAAGCGTTGTAATGTTTCTAAATTAGCTACGAAAAAGCCACCTAATTTTAGGTGGCTTTTTTATACTCATAAAAGTCTTCAAACGTTGATTACAATACTTTATAATCATAAGGTTAGTTTGAGTTTTGTTGATTAATAATTTCATAAACATTTGGAATAATAACTATGTTCTTAAAAAAACTTGAAATCAAAGATATGTTTGGCATCTTTAACTATTCTTTAGATTTTAATGATGATATGACAATTATAACTGCACCTAATGGATATGGAAAAACAATCTGTCTGAAAATTATACATTCGATATTTAATCTTAATTTTATGTACTTTGCCGAGCTTGATTTTGATCAGATATCCTTGACTACGGATAAAGGTACTCTATCAATAGTAAAAACGGCAGTTGTTAAAAAAAGTAGAGATATAAAGCAAGTATCTTTATTTAGTCACGAAGAAATAAATGGTGAAAGTCCTTTTTTTGATGAAGATATTGTTTTGTTCGATAATAAGCAAAACGAATTAGAAGTACCTAAAAAATTAGAAATTGTAATGCAGTTTGATGGTGTTATAAAGATACATCCTATAAATCTTGATGAACATTACGAACTATATCGTAGGCACTTATAGTCAGTTCAAAACAAAAGTGTTATAGCTAGGACAAACATCATAAAACAATTTAGATAAGTCATTTTCCATCCAACCTTGACGTAGAAACTTCACCTGAGT
>NZ_JBQSXG010000091.1:0-12471 GCF_052378005.1 Psychrobacter sp. AOP31-B2-9 | reverse complement strand
GCTATTTGGACAATATAATGGAGTGACGCATGGACTCAGTGATTAATAATAAAATAAATACAATTTTTCAAAATAAAACTTGGCTATTCGTGCCAGCAACTCGCATTGATAGAGTCGTAAAAGCATTTAATAGCGGTGCAGATGCGGTTATCGTCGATTTAGAAGATGCTGTGGCAGCAGAAGATAAAGCACAAGCTCGCAAAGCATTGCAACAATATCATGACAGTGCTGACTATCAGCCAGTTTGGCTACGTATTAATAAAGCAGGCAGTGATGCATTTATACAAGATATTCAGCTTTGCCAACAGCTGCCTAATCTTGCAGGGATTGTGCTTGCAAAATGTGAGACCCCATTAGATATTGAGCAAGCCCATCAGGGTACTGGGTTACCTGTAATCGCACTAATAGAAAGCGCGCGTGGTCTGTATCAGATCGATGCGATGGCCAAAATGTCAGGATTAGCCGCGTTTAGTTATGGGTTTCTGGACTTGTGCAATGATTTGCGAGTACAAGTAGATACCCCTGCCGCCGATATCGTCGCCAATCAGATTCGCTATCAGTTGGTACTGACCTCTAAAGTGCATCAGCTAGCACCACCGATCGATACGGTCTATCCTGACTTTCATGACGATGAAGGCCTGAACGATCGAGTACAGTTATGGTCACAGATGGGTATGTCGGGGATGCTTTGTATCCACCCTAAACAGGTGGTGGTTGTGCAACAAACGTTACGACCAACAGATGAAGCAGTGTTATTTGCTCAGCAAGTGGTAACGGAGTACGAGCGTAGCGGACAGGCTGTATTTAAAATAGATGGTCAAATGGTAGACGCCCCCGTTATTCAGCGTTGCCTACAATTATTGAGTAAGAATGAGCAGGATAAGTACTAAAAATTAAGTGCTAAAAATTAAGTGCTAAAAATAGTGCGATAGCACGCCTTTTATTTATAAAAGTATCTGAAAGGTATATTATATAAATATTAATATTGTTGGTACAATGATTTTTATATTTGCATTGTGGTTGTCTTTAATAGGCTACCGCTGGGCGTAAAATATTTTATACTTGATTCCTTATCATAAGACGCTGTTCATCAAAATCGGAGAAGTTCATTGCGCGCTATCAACTATAAGTATTTGATTGTGATCTTACTGCTGATAGTTGCAGTTGGTTTTGTTGTATTTCGTACATGGCGAGGCCCACTATTACCTAGCTATACCATCACCCCTATGCCGCTCGTGCAAACAGTGGTTGCAACTGGACGTGTCGTGACGACATCACGCACGCAAATCGGTAGTGAGGTGAGCGGAGTGGTGCTTGAGCGCTTGGTACAAGAAGGTGATCAAGTAGCAAAAGGGGACTTATTATTGCTACTCAGCTCGGATGATGTGGCTGCACAAGTACGTCAAGTAGAGGCCGAACTGACTGAGCTAGTGAGCAGTAGACGCCCACAGGCCGCGGTAGAGCTATCCAAAGCTGAAGTACAGCTGGCACAAGCGACTCGTGATGTGGCACGTCGCCGTGAGTTGGCAGCGATTTCAGCCATCTCGGATGAAGAGTTGGAGCAAGCAGAACAGGCACAAAGCCAAGCAGGTAACGACCTAAAAGCTGCGCGTCTAAGAGTTAAGGCATTAGCCGCTGGCGGTGTTGAAGAAGTGCTAATACGTGAGCGTATCGCGGTATTGCAAGCTCAGCTCGATAAGACTGAAGTACGCAGCAAGGTCGCTGGCACGGTACTCACACGTGATGTCGAACCAGGTGACTTGGTACAGCCAGGCAAAACATTATTTACCATCGCGCTTGCTGGCAATACAGAAATTCATGTGCCGCTTGATGAGCGCAACTTATCACGTTTGGCATTAGAGCAAGAGGCAGTCGCTATTGCCGATGCTTATCCGGATCAGCCTTTTCCTACCCGTATTGATTTTATAGCGCCAAGTATTGATTCTGAGCGTGGTACGGTTGAAGTTAGACTGTCAGTTGATCCAGTGCCTGAGTTCTTACGGCAAGACATGACCGTTTCTGTGAATATCGAAACAGGTCGACGCGCACAAGCGTTGGTCATTCCGAATGATGCTTTAACAAATATTCAAAAAGATACAGCTCAAGTACGATTACTACGTGATGGTAAAGTACAGCGTCAAAAAATAACGTTAGGGCTGCGTGGCTTGGCAATGTCCGAAGTGGTTTCAGGATTAAGTGAGGGCGATCAAGTATTGGCTGATGCGACCTCGCCATTAGCCGATGGTGAGCGAGTACGCACGGAATCGAAAGAGATGCCGCTTGTTAGTAGTAGCAATCTGACTAGCAGCGATTCGTCTAACAATCCTTCAAACAGCAATGCTTCTAAAGATAAGGCTTCGAACAACCATGACGACTCAGCGGCTAGCGATAAAGCATCGGTGGCCACAACGTGAAAATATTTTTTGGGCGACTATGGATCAACGCGGTCATTGCGCTCAGTTTTTTGCGTGAAGGGCGGGTACAGTCACTGATGATCACTGTGGGTGTGGCCATTGGTGTGGCTGTTATTGTGTTTATCACAGCCTTGATTCAAGGTTTACAGACCAATCTGATTGATAGCACGCTTGGTAGTCAATCCCACATTCAATTGGTATCGCCAGATGAAACCAATCTAGTGGCACCCGTAGCAGCGGGTACCGTACAGCTGGTGCAAGAAGACAAGCGCCCTCAGCGGTTACGATCTATCAATAACTGGCAGCAGATTACCGATACTCTTGATCAACTGCCATTTTTGACGGCAGTTTCACCTGTGGTATCAGGGCCTGCGTTTGTTCGGCGAGGAGAAGCCTTAGAGTCGGTGGTATTGATCGGTACTGAGCTTGAGCGTTACCAAAAAATCATACCGCTTGATGAGTATCTAATCAGTGGCGATCTGCGAATCGGTGCTGATAATGTGCTCATCGGTAGCGAGCTTGCCAAAAACCTCGGTGTGCAAGTGGGTAGCAAGCTGCGATTAGATACAGGTCAGCAGGACAATACTGTGGTAAATGTGGCTGGTATATTTGAATTGGGTGTTCGAGAGCTAGACGCGCGTTATGTCTATTTAGATTTAAAACAAGCACAATCATTATTAAGCCTACCAGGCGGCGTTACGGTGATAGATTTGACGGTTGCAGATATTTTTGAGGCAGACAATATCGCTGAACAAGTAGGGCGATTGACATCGTTACAGGCAGAGAGTTGGATCGAGACCAACGCCCAATTAATGAGTGGTCTTTCAGCGCAAAGCTTGTCTACCAATATGATTATTGTGTTTGTGGGTATTTCGGTCGCCTTTGGCATTGCGAGCGTACTATCCGTCAGTGTGGTACAGCGTACTCGAGAAATTGGGATTTTGCGTGCAACTGGTGCCACTCGTCAGCAGATATTATGGATATTTTTGATTCAGGGCGCTGTGTTTGGTTTGCTAGGATCTGTTTTGGGTAGTGCGGTGAGTTATGTGCTGGTGTGGGCATTTAACACTTTTGGCCCAAGTTTGTTTTATATTCCAGTGTCTATAGAGCTTGTCTTGCTGGCTATGTTGCTAGCGACGTTAACCGGTATATTGGCAGCGGCGATACCAGCGCGCCGAGCTGCCGCATTGGATCCAGTGGTGGCTATTCGTTATGTCTAATAATAACTCTCATGAAGTGCTGCGTTTAGAGGCACTAAAAAAATCTTATAATATCGGTCAGCCCAATGAGATTGAGGTGCTACATGGTATCGATTTACGTATCGATAATGATGATTTTGCGGCGCTAATTGGGCCTTCGGGCTCTGGCAAAAGCACCTTATTGAATGTGCTTGGTTTACTGGATACGCCTACTAGTGGTGAGCTGTATCTGCTCGGGCAGCCGACGAGCAAGATGGATGATGCTGGTCGTACGGCACTACGAGGTAATAGTATTGGCTTTGTCTTTCAGTTTCATCACCTTATTCAGGCATTTACGGCGTTGGACAATATATTAATGCCATTAATGCTGACCAAGGGTCGCCCAAATCATTCTGCAATACAGAAGGCACGCGAGTTACTGGAGGCGGTGGGTTTGGAGAAGTTTGCCGACACTAAGCCAAATGAGCTTTCAGGTGGTCAGCAGCAGCGGGTGGCTATTGCTCGCGCACTGATAACTGAGCCTGCATTATTATTAGCGGATGAACCGACTGGCAATCTAGATACGGTAACCGCTGCTGAGGTGTTTGAGCTGTTTCGTCAGGTCAACCGTGAGCGTGATTGTGGGGTATTGTTAGTGACTCATGACCCACGTCTATCAGCATCCTGTGATCGTACCATTAATCTGGTAGACGGTCTTATCGAAAGTGATGCGCTAAATGTTAAAAGATTTGAGTCCTAATATCACAAAGTAGTTTTACAAAAACGTCTCGAACATTCTGTCAATATACTGTTCGACCGCTTGTTTATCATCGGTTACCTGCGCATAGGTTCTCAAGCCCATCATCTGAATTTGGAAATAGCGCCCCAGTTCAGTGGCATCTTTACTAGCATCAATCTCACCATTATCAATGGCTTGTTGAAAAACTTTGACAAAAGAGGCTTCGACATTTTCCAAAATATTTGTCGCATGGTCGAGTAGGTCGGGGCTGTCGTTTTTCGTCAGCTCACTGACTGTTTTGACAATCATGCACATGCCACTCGGAGACGTGCTTTTATTACAGACAGTCACGCTATGGATGAAACGTTTTAGACCCTCAAGCTTGGTTTTTTCTTGTGCAATACTATTGGCAAGGTTTGTAGCGCCTTGTTCAGCATAGCGATTTAACGCCTCTTTAAACAGGCTATCTTTATTGCCAAAAGCGGCATAAATGCTGCCAGGACGCATATCGACTACGTCTTGTAGGTTTCTCATAGACGTGGCGTGATAGCCTTTTTCCCAGTACAGGTCTTTGGCTTTTTCGATGACCTCATCACGGTCAAACTTGGCATGTGCACTCATCATTTTCACCTTAAAAGCAGTTATAGCCAATCCGTTATAAATTGGATACGGTGGCAGTCTCGTTCAGTCTACTATTCGTAGCACTTTTACTCGGCTTCCTTGTATTCCAACTATATTGCACCGACTATGTTTTAAAACTATCTGATTAATAATCAGAAAACAATAATCAGAAAACCAAGTAACACTATTATCGTTTGCATTGATAATGATGTCACTTGGTTTTTATGTGTTATCCGTATTCAAACGGATGTTTTAGTCAGAATAAATTTAGTAGGTAAGTCTACTCTGGTTTTAATGCTAATACATCATCGATATCTTGGGCACTATGGCGGTTTGCTAACTGTTCCCACGCTTCGCCCCAAGTGCGGTTGACGATACGACCACGTTGTACGGCTGGTCTTGCCAAAATAGCGTTTGCCCAACGTTGTACATGAGGGTAGTCATCAACCTGCAAAAACTCTTGTGCGTCGTACTGAGTGCCCACGACCAAGTTGCCGTACCATGGCCAAGTCGCGATATCGGCAATACTGTACTCATCACCAGCCAGAAACTCATTGTTTGCCAACTGCTTATCTAATACATCTAATTGGCGCTTGGTTTCCATGGTAAAGCGATTGATCGCATATTCGAATTTTTCGGGCGCATAAGCATAAAAATGACCGAAACCGCCACCTAAGTAAGGTGCAGAACCGTGTAACCAAAATAACCAGTTAAATACTTGGGTCCGCGCGCTACCTTTTTCAGGCAGTAGTACTCCAAATTTTTCAGCAAGATGTACCAAAATAGAGGCAGATTCAAATACAGACTCATTATCTTCGCCACTTCGATCAACCAAAGCGGGAATTTTTGAGTTGGGATTGACATCTACAAACCCTGATCCAAACTGGTCGCCTTCACCAATCTGAATCATATGTGCATCATATTCTGCCGCTTTGCCCAGCGCCAGTAACTCTTCTAACATGATCGTTACTTTTTGGCCATTAGGCGTGGCGATAGAGTACAGTTGCAAGTCATGCTCACCTACTGGTAGCGCTTGCTCATGAGTAGCGCCTGAAACAGGGCGATTGACACTGGCCCATCTGCCGCCACTCTCTGCGTCATGTGTCCAGACTTTTGGTGGTACGTATTGGTCCGTCATTTTTATAACTCCTCGCGCGATTATGCGTCTTTTGCGAAGTTTTGTGGATATAGAGCACGAGCTGCGACTTCATCAAACTCAGACTTAAACTCGATATCTTTGGCAATGTTACGCGCTTTCTCTACTGCAGGGCGGTTATTGATGCTAGTAAACCAACGCTTTAGGTTAGGATAGTTATCTAAACCTGGCTCGCCTAATATAAACGCCGCCTTATCAATCCAGCCCCAAGCTGAGATATCAGCGATAGAGTAGTCATCACCAACCAGATACTCACGGCCTTCCATATGCTTGTCTAGCACTTCGTAATGACGCTCTGCTTCACGAAGGTAGCGATTGATAGCGTAAGGAATTTTTTCTGGTGCTTTATGACTAAAGTGTACTGATTGACCAGAAAAAGGTCCTAGACCAGTCGCTATAAACATGAGCCATGACAGCATTTCACCACGATCTTCAGGCTTGCCTGCTAGTTGACCTGTTTTTTCGGCCAAGTACATCAGGATAGCAGTCGAATCAAAGACACGCTTACCATCGTCTTCAATCGCTGGCGTTTTACCATTAGGGTTGATAGCACGGTATTCAGGAGTATGCTGTTCACCCTTCATCGTATCCACTGCGACTAACTCATATGGTAGACCTGTCTCCATTAAATAGAGTGCTACTTTCATCGGGTTAGGGGTTTGGTGAAAATAAAACTTTAACATATATAATATCCTTATGCGTTTTAGGTATTGATCTGAACGGATTGAACAGCCTGTGAACTGTATTTTGTAGAACCACTATAAACAAAAATGAACGACCGTTCAAGTGTATTTTGAGCAGTCGTTCATTTTATTACCAAATATAAGGATAAAATAACGCATGAGGACGCATCGTTATTTTGAAAATAGTCAGTTAACCGAGTCTTTCGCTCAATTCAGAAAAGCGTTTTATCATAAAAATCAGTAATAGTAAGGCAACACCAGCGATAACTGCACCGACATACCCGACACTAGATAGTGAAATATGCGTCACCGCATAACCACCAAATAGCGCACCTGTACCAATACCTAAATTAATAATGCCTGAGAACATCGACATCAGCATGTCTTGTGCATTGACATCGATCATAATCACTTTGGCTTGCATAGAGATAATGAGTAGCATTAGTGCTGCGCCCCAGAGCATCGCAATCAAGCTGAGCGCCCATACCGAGGTGACCGCTAGCGACAGAACAAGCATCGATACCAGCATCAATATAGTAGATATCAGCATCAACCGAGTGTTGAATTTATCGCCCCAACGACTGAATATAACACTACCGACAATCCCTGCGATACCGAATAAAAGTAACACGAAAGTCGCTGCATTTTCACTGACTGCGCCGACCTGTCGCATGAATGGCTCGATATAAGAGTAAGCGGTATAGTGAGCGGTGAAGACAAGCAGAATCAGGAGATAAAGACAGACCAATAATGGGTTTTTGAGTAATTCTGGTACTTTTCTAAAAGAACCTTGAAACATACTGGGCAGGATAGGCAAGAGCCTCGCTTGTAATATAAATACGATTGAGGCGACCACACCAATACTGCCAAATGTCGCGCGCCACCCAAACCATTGCCCGATTAAACGCCCCAAAGGCACACCTAATACCATCGCCAATGAAGTACCTGTCGCCAGCACACTGAGCGCCAATGCTTTTTTGCCTTCAGGTGCTATGCGTATGGCTATAGCCGCTGTGATGGACCAAAATATCGAATGTGATAAGGCAATACCAACGCGGCTGATGAGTAGCACATCAAAGCTCCATGCAAACACTGATAGCGCATGACTGGCGATAAATACCGCAAAGATTCCCAAGAGCAAACGTTTGCGTTCAAACTGGCTGGTTAGTAGCATCAGCGGCAATGACATAGCAGCGACAATCCATGCATACAATGTCAGCATCCAGCCAGTCTCTGCCGTCGTGATAGAGAAGTCTTGGGCGATGTCACTTAATAAGGCGACGGGTACAAACTCTGTAGTATTCATGATAAAGGCACTAACACCCATCAAAAATACTTGAAAATACTGAGTTCGGCGAGCATCTGAGCTCACCTTAAGGTTGTGTTTCATAATATCCAATATAAAGCAGATGTTAATACTACGGGCGATAGGTCACAGTGGGGCAGACTTTCTTAGAATACAAGGGCCGCGAGGCAAGATAACAAGTGAAAATAAGTCGTGGAAGGTGCTTTTTACTAAAGATTGTTAATGAGCTATTTATTTAAAATTTTTGAAAGACATAGTATGAGTCGTTATAGCCTGTCTATAAGCAAGTCTAAGGCTGGTTAGATTAATGCTTGTTGATAGACTGTCTGTAGCTCATCAAAGCTGGCTGCTTGTTGTAAGTGCTCTAGGGTGGTGAGCTTCATTGAGTTTTTGAAATCACGCAAGGGCACATTATCAACCGTGTCTCTTATAGTTAGGGGCTTGCCTAGTCTAAATAAGTAGTATGGTTTCGTATCTTTAGAGCTCTTACCAGATTGTTCAGCAGTTATTGATCTTCTAGGGACAAGAGTAACACTTTCAATTGGCCATAATTTGCTTATTTGTTTACTCGTTAGTTGAGCGTCATTGGTCGTAGCAATAGCTAAATAGCGTATTTCATTGACGATATGTTGTTTGTATTTATCTAAAAATGTAGTTTGAGGTAAGTGATACCACTGAGCGGTACTGTGTTTGAAGCCATCTATATACTCTTTATGACGTCCCGCTTTTGGTGCTAGTGCAATGGTCAAGGTCAAATCTGGATAGAGGATTTGCTCCATGCCTGAGTATGGTATACGTGTTGCTTCTTGCAAATACAAACGCTCTTCGAGTTGATGGTTATGTTTAGCAACTTTATCAACCTGATGGCTATTAGCTTGATAAGCGACAGCCTTGCTGTTCACCTCATTGTTTCTTATTGTATTATTGGTCAACGCGATAGTGCTTGATTGTGTATCATTAGATTGAGAGTTGATGCCATTACCAAGCTGTTGGCGCAGAAAACTTAATAGCCAGTAATGTCCAGCATTGCTTTTTGAATTCGTTTTTAGGGCGTTTGGCAATAGTGCAAATGCACCAATACTGACCTCGTCAATGGAATTGAGATAAGGGTTTTTAGTATCTAACTGGTTGAAATAACCTGGGTATAGCGCAAATGCGCCAAATATCGGACGGCTTTTTTGCGTTTTGGCTGTTTCTTTATTGCTACCTTTTTCATTAAGAGAGTTTTTATCTCGTTCAATACGAATCAAGGCATCACGATAACGGTGCATTTGATTGATGGCATCATCCGGTACAAAATCCATAGTATCAATGTTTTGTTCAGGATCATCATAGCGACTTTTAAGTGTCTTGATACGGTATTTAGCATCGAACAACCAAATAAAGCGTTTGTTATTGGGTAGAGTAACTTCTAAGACGATATCAGGTTTTTGGCTAACTGAATAAGTTCGAATATCTTTGGTTGTTTTATTAAATGGTGGTTCATGTGCTAACCTTGCTGTAATACCATCATTACGTTCAAACTCAAATGCACCAGCGAAGCCATCTTGGAGCTGATATTCAAAAAAGTCTTTAAGTTTTAACGCTTGCTTACTGGCAGATACTTCCTTAAAGCCCAACTCATCTATCAAGATGTTTCTAATGGTCAAAAAACACCAGACTTCGTAGATTTCCGCGACTGACTTCATAGAGATGCTAGATTGGTTGTCAAAGACATCTAGATAAAATTTTAACTCTTGCCAAATTCGATATACAGAGCTATAGCCGGATTTTTGCTGCAATACTAATGATTCACGGTTACGACCATTATAATCGCACACATCGGTCATAAAACCTTGTCTCAGCGTTTTCTGTAGGGGCTGTTGCCACTGATGCAGCTCATCTAAAAAGGTATCAGATAGCCGTTGCTTATCTGGTGCTGCATTGCTTTGCCTAAGTTTATATTCAAAGTCAGCCAGTCGTTTCTTAGAGGTAGCTACTACCATTTTGATAAATCGGTTCTCTGGTGTATCGACACTTAGCCGCTTTTTGGTGACTTGATAACGCTGATCATACAGACCATTCGCGAAGTCCTCTTTTATTTTTGCTCCCAGTCGTGCAGGGATATTACCTTTTAGCCGTGTTGCTTTGTTATAAGAGATATGAGCCTGCAAACGGCTATGCGGTGCTTGATTAATGACTTTTAGTGCATACGCTAGTTGGCTGCGTAAATGACTAAAGTTAGCAAGCCAAAGCAAGGGAAACTGATGTCGCTGTTTGGTTTGTGCGCTATCCAGTTCGGTTTTCTCTACCAGACTAAAGCGCCAAAGAGGAAAGACGGTATCAATCACTTGATACATCGCTGGCAAGTCATCGTGCAGACTCATCTTGGTGGGCAAAACTTCAAAGGCGATGTTGCTTTGATAAGTGTGGTTTGATTTGACGTAATTGAGAGGCAGGCGCAGCCAACCGACATCGTTTGCGGTATTGATAGTACCTGTTAGATGCGCAGGCATTCGAGAGCGAGACTGACTAAACCGAAAACTCTCATTAATTAAATGACTACGATGAGTTAGATAAGCTCGCTCAACGTCAATAACATCACTAATATTATTGATATTGTCTGTAGCTCGGCTTTTAATGGCTTGATTAGACTCATCTATACTTGTTTCATTAATGCGCTTGTTATTCAAAAAAATCCATTCAAAGTGATATTGGATATTTTCAAAGAAAATAAAATTATCTAACTCAAGTGCTTCTACTAATCCAGAATGAGTGACGACGCCTTTTATGTCTATGGGCTGATCCATAAAGGTAGCTTCAGTAATCGCTAAGGGCGGAGAGAAACGTATGATAGGTTGCTCAGTGTTGTGGTTACTGGTAGCTTGCCGCTTAGCTAAGGTCGCCTCATAAGCCGCTTGGCGTTTGCTGATATCGTTACACCAAATCGACAGCTCAAAATCAGCGGTTTGTATCCTTAATAGATCTGGCATGGTCGCTCCGTTAGGTCAGCTGTCTGCATTTTAAGGCCAAAAACTGGTGAAACCTGAATGTTCTAGGCGCTGCTGCATCCAAGCTAATTTAGCCTTGCTACGACAATTGATAGACAAAGTGCTACCATCTACATTTTTGCGATATAAGTCAGTGCGTAGCTTATTCACATCATTCGTGGTAGTCCATATGTTACTCAACTCTCGCTCTAAGATGGTGGCTAATTTTGTGAGTAATGACTGCTCATTGCTAGTAGTAGCCTTATCTATAAGCGCTAATTTGTCGTAATCGCCTTCGATACGCGGCAATACCTTGCACATTAAGAAGTCATCCCAAGCTGCTTGTAGCTGCTGTTCATCTTTAGGTTGGGCACTAATAACGGCTAGTAGTAGCTCGTTGAGAGCTCTAAAAGCCAGCTTAAATGGTGTATTGTCCAACACTTGGTTGACGGCTTTTAAAAACTCGATACTTTTGTGACCATCACTGTCTATTACTGGTAGATTGTCAGCAGTGGCGTGAGAGTAGAGAGGATAACTCAACGTGTTATGAGTGACTTTTGATTCAAAGAAATGGTCAAAGTCATTGGGGAAAAAGTCTCCAAAGTCAAAACTCAAAGCACGGTCAATGACCTTGCGTGAGAATCCGTGGGTAGTTTCATCCATATTAACCGTACCAGCTACGATTAAATTAAAAGGCAAACTTAAACCATACGCACAAAATAATTTCCACTCCCTGTCATATTTAACATCTACAAAGCCTAAGGCATTACGCAGTTCGTTTATGTCTTCTAGCTGCTTGATAGTCGCAGGTTTCAATAGCGGGTCGCAGTGATAATTAAAGTTGCCTTTATTCCATTGCCACTCACGAGTTTCTAAAACAGATAGATAGTCTGCAAAGTACTGTTCAACAGGTGCTAAATTCATTTCATCCAAACATAGCCAATAGGGCAGCACCTGATTTAACTGGTCTTGATTACCGGTTACGGTGAGGCGACAGTCGCCATCAACTTTTAGTTCAAGTTCTGCATCGATAATCGCACGCCACGCTCTGGCAATGAATTGCAGCACATCAGTGGTGATATATTCAGCGTGACCATCTCTACCCAAGCGTGATATATAGCCAAGTATGTCACTAGGTTCGTGCCAGTCAGGACGTACGGAGGTTAGGCAGTAGGTATCGCTAAGGCTACCTGTGGCTTTGGCTTGCTCACGGACAAAGCGAGTTTTACCAGTACCGGAAATACCAGCTAATAGGAGGAAAGGTTTTGATAGGAAGGTTACATCGTTAGGAAGATTTTTTTTCATAACAGCACTGGCATTAAGTAGCGTATGTGATTTTGGTTGTGAGTCAAAATCAGTTGTTTTTAACTCTTTATAAATTGGTTGTATTTGCTTATAGATATTT
>NZ_JBQSXG010000090.1:0-12488 GCF_052378005.1 Psychrobacter sp. AOP31-B2-9 | reverse complement strand
GTGTCCAATGGTAGTCGGTATAGACCATCATAGAGAAAGGTAAATATGAACTTGGATCATATTAGTTCTAGTGTTTCAGCCATGTTCATAATCGCTTGCCAGTGCTTTGGCTCTAGCGGAATAACGGTGAGCTGCTGACAGCCTTTTCTCAGTAATAACGAGTCTTCGAGTGCTGGTAAAAATTTAAGCTCTAAGAGTGGTATAACATCGGTAAAGGCATGTTCAAACTTAACATCGACCATGTACCAGCGTGGTTCCTCTTCGGTGGCGATAGGGTCGTAATGGCGATGTTCAGGATGAAACTGAGTCGGGTCGGGGTATCCCGCTTTGCTAATAGTCATGATGCCAGCCACACCTGACGGTTTGGCGCTAGAATGATAAAAAATCACTTGGTCACCGACTTTCATATCATCGCGCATAAAGTTACGAGCACGATAATTACGTACGCCATCCCAGCCATCTGTGCCCAAACGTTGCAAGTCATTAATACCAAAAAACTTTGGATTGGATTTCATTAACCAGTAAGCCATATTATTATCCTGTTAATTATTATGGTTTTGTTAGGGTGTGTTGAACATTAATCAGCCGTTAGCCGGTGACAGTCGTTTTAGTGGTAGCCATTCTGCCAATAAGAAAGCGTAGTTAGTATGAGTGTTTGTTACTGGTTTTGTTATTGCAGGGATTTTCTTTAAGAGAGTCTTTTTTTTAATGAGTTTAGCCGTTATCCTAGCGCTACTTTCTGCTAATGACAGCAGCAACGTACTTATAGATAAATATTTTTATGTCAAATATCAATATCGTTAACGATTTACAGCAGATAGACATCTCTAATGACACTACTGCCAATGCGATAGAAGTCAGTGCTATTCCATTAGCGCTATATATTCACATTCCGTGGTGTGTAAAAAAGTGCCCTTATTGCGATTTCAACTCGCATGAGCTGCCGATAGATAGTCAGGTATCGATGTATGATGAGTATGTCGATGCATTGCTATCAGACGCGAACATGCAGCAGCCTTTAACCCAAAAAAGAGAAATTAGCTCGATATTTATCGGTGGTGGCACGCCATCGCTATTACCTATTGCCCAGTATCGGCGACTATTTTCTGGCTTGCAACGTATCTTGAAGTTTGCTGATGATATAGAAATCACCATGGAAGCCAATCCAGGCACATTAGAGCATGCGCCTTTTGCGCAATATTTAGACGTCGGTATCAACCGTTTGTCGATAGGTGTGCAAAGCTTTGCTGCTGATAAATTGGTAGCATTGGGACGTATACATAATCCTGATCAGGCGTTGTCTGCGATTCATGCTGCACGCGCTGCTGGGTTTGAGCGTGTCAATGTCGATTTGATGCATGGGTTGCCACAGCAAGCGATGGCTGAAGCATTAAACGATATTCAAATGGCACATGATGCAGGTGCAACTCATATCTCTTGGTATCAACTGACGATAGAACCTAATACCGTATTTTATCGTAGTCAGCCTATTTTGCCAGACGAAGACAATTTGGCAGATATTGAGCAAGCAGGTCAGACGCTATTGCAACAACTGGGCTATCACAATTATGAGGTGTCCGCTTGGGCAGGTGGATCTGATCAGCCGTGCCGTCACAATGTCAATTATTGGCAATTCGGTGATTATCTTGCCATTGGTGCGGGTGCTCATGGCAAAGTAACCGTTAGTCGCAGAACAACGATGAGTCATAAAGCGAATAACGCATCAGAAATGAATGAAAATGAAAGGTTAGTAGATGCTGGTATTTACCGTTTTAGCAAGTCACGGCTGCCTAAAGATTATGTGAGCTATCAGGATGTTACCGATTGCTCTAAAGCAAATGAAAATGCACCCAAAATGGTCGGTTGGAAAAAAATTGACAATAATGAGCTGGTCAGTGAGTTTATGCTAAATGCGCTGCGCTTACATGGCGGCGTTGCTTGGTCGTTATTTCAAGAGAGAACAGGACGAAAGCGTGATGACATTGCCTCATCCATAGATAAGCTGGTGGCACAAGGATTACTGACAGACAGTAGGGCGTGGTTACAGCCAACAGAATTGGGACAGCGTTATCTCAATCAGATATTAAGAGAGTTTTTATAGTGTTATAGTTTATCCGCTATAGAAATGTGACAGTGTTAAGCTTGTTTGAGTGATTTAATACATATCTACACTTGGTTGTTTTTTACCATTTTTACTTTATATATTGATAGCCTTTCAGAAAAAATCAGTGGAATATAAGCATCAATAAAAAAGGCTTACCAAATAAATGATAAGCCTTTTAAAAATCTATTATAGTCAAATCCAGATAAATCCGCTACATCGTCATCCTCGCTAACCATACTAATGTATCGCTTGCACTCGGTTTCCTTGTATCGAAATTATTTGAACTCAACTATATATTAATAATTAGATTTTATCTTGAACGTCTTGTGCGCCGCCAGTAACTGCATTACCAGCGCTTGATACGTCTTGACCCAAACCTTTAAAAGTGTTGCAACCAGTTAGTACAAACATAGCTGTCAAAGATGCGATGATTACTTTTTTCATAATAATATCCTCAAAATAAATTGTTTATAAATAATAACAGTGGTGTTAAGCATTTTGCTTAAGCCTTACTGAGGGTTTATTGAATAGAGAGATAATTATAAGTAATAACTATCTTGCTATCCGTTACAGACATCATAGTGAAAGTTAAAAACGTTGCACAGTATCAAAATGTAATTATTGGCAGTAAACTGTAACTTTCGATAACTCATTGACAATAAACATAAATAATAAGCCTTGACCACTTACGGAGTAGTTAGCATGACCATTCATATTGTATTGGTAGCACCCAAAATGCCTAGTAATACGGGTAATATTATCCGCTTGTGTGCCAATAGTGGCGCACAATTGCACTTAGTCAAGCCGTTAGGGTTTGAGCTTGATGATAAAAAACTACGCCGTGCAGGTTTGGATTATCATGAGTATGCACATCTGCAAGTACATGATGATTGGGTGGCCGCCAGACAGGCATTGCAAACTGCTGACTGTCATGTCGTTACGGCATTGACCACCAAATTGAGTAAACCATTTTACGATTATGATTTTAGTGGGCAGCAGGCAAGTGGGTCATCAGATGTGGCATTGATGCCCAATATCGCATTGGTGTTTGGCTCAGAAACGGCAGGTCTTGCAGATGATATACGAGCAGACATTGGTAGTGATAATTGGTTGAGACTACCAATGCTAGCCGATTCACGCAGTTTGAACTTGTCAAATAGCGTGGCGATATGTCTATATGAAATATGGCGTCAGCAAGGATTTGGTGGTGATGAAGGACGTAGCGTGGGTTATGAGACGTTGACGGTATACGATCCAAAATAGTGTTGCCAATGTTATCGTCATTGCGCTATACAACAATTAAAGCATAAAATGACTACAGCATAAAATGATTATAGCGTTAGCCTCGTTTGAAGCATTAAATATACGTCTACACTCGATCGCTTGGTACTACTTTTAAATTGAATCGACTATAGAGCGTGTTACAAGCAATTAGGCGGTTTTGGTAAACCTGCTAGACGATTGACATGACGGGCGACCAAACCTGTTTTGAATAGCTGCTGTAATTTTTGATTGCTAATATCGTGTTCAGGTAGCGTTTTTTGTAGCCATTTTATCAGCGGCCGTGTTGCGGGCGCATGATTAAATTTAGTAAAAAACGCTCGTACCTGCTGTAAAACCTCTAAATGCTCGGTCTCTAAATGTACGTCTAGCGTGTCAGCCAGCTGCTGTGCGATATCAGGTGTCCAGATAGTATGGTCACACAGATGACCGTCATGATCTAATTCAACACTAATTTCAATGTCATGAGGTGGTTTTGTAGGAGTAGTAGCATTATCGTTATTCATAAGGCAATAGTCACGACTTTATCAAATTGTTTGTCTTGAGTCAGGTTGACCCATTCATTATCTGTTAAGACGCCGCTTAGCTTGCTAGGCAACCTCAGTTTGTCAGTTGTATCAACAGATAGTTGTGAGATGTCATCGGCCAGTGCGTAAATACCAGCAATATCCTCAATATTGATATCGCCCAGATAGGCGTCTAGCCAGTCTATAAAAGCGACGGTCGTGCCAAGTAATACAATGCTGTCACCTGAGTGCCATGTACGTGACATCTCATCGACACTGCGTCTAAGTGTGTCTATTGTGCTGTGTAATTGATATAACGTTGCCATTTACTTTAATCCTATCTGATCAATTAAAAAGTCAGTATTTGTTCAAAATCTTGTGAGTTGACGATTTCTGGTATCAGGGTCAGTTGTGAGGCCAGGTCGGTTGGTAGCATGCCAGTGACCCAGCCACTAAAGACATCATCAGGTAACCAAGCCGCTGGCATATCATATAGCTCCAGTGATTGAATCATGCCATGCAAACGTGATTCAGATTGCATCAGTAGGCCAAAGACAGGGGCATCCAAATATAGTTGCACTTCATGACCAAAGGTCGCCAGTGTTAGGGCGAGTGCACAGCCTTCGTAACTGGCTATTTCAGTCGGTGTCTGCAACTGAATTAATAGTTTCATGATTAAATCCTAATCTGATTGGTCGCTTGACGGTTTATTATCGTCACGGTTAGGTTATCTAAGAGGTTTGTCTCAAAACAGTGTTCTGTTAAAACTGTATCAGACGACAGTTATCTTGCATCATCATAGCAAGCTCACTCAATCCGACCAGTGAAAAACCAGTAGCAAGGTTATCACCATTGAGTTGATGGCGTGTACTGTTGTCTGTGTCACTAATACCGCGGCTAAGTGCGGTACTGACACAGACTGGTAGTGACAATTGATACTGATCCGCAAGATGCTGCCATGCTTTGGTCAAATCGACCTGATCTGCTGACTGCCACCGCAAGCGGTTGGCGGTATGGGCACCGTCGCCGTAAAAAAAGACATTTAATTTTTTATTACTATTTATATCTTCCTGATTTAAGATGTTTTTGAGATAGGCATGAGCATAGCGTAGCGCTAGAGCGTTAAGCGGCTGACTAGGGTCAGCGGTAATCAGGAGTAAAGGAGTCGTGGTTGCCATAGTAAGTCTTATCAGTCATTAATGCTAAAGTGGTTTATGCTACCATAAAGCGTTCAAAAGCAAATAGAGTCAGTGTTATTAAAAGTGGTTTTATATTAAATACTGGCATATATTAGTATGGTTGTCCGATGCGGTGACTACCTCATAAGAAAAAACACTAATATTATGCGCTAGGTTCACGTAGTCTTATCATTCCAAGCAAGGAGTTTATTTACCTATGTTACCTGCTACGTCTTCACGTGAGATCCATGGTACAGATAGTCAGCCTACAGCAGATCAGCTGCAAGTATTGCAAACAGCTAGCGAGTTTGCATATCAGATTTGGGAGAGACGTACAGTCTCTTGCCAAACGTTTTTACGAAGTTACCCATTAGATCAGACTTTAACGCGGCAGCAGATTGACGATCTGATACAAGACTATACGTTGGATGAGAATTATCAACTTGCTGATGAAGTTAAGGTAATGAGAGGGCTACGTCATTTGCGCACCTTACTTATGATGCGTTGGATATGGCAAGATGCTTTGCAGGTGATTAAACTTGAGCAATTAACTGATGAGCTCTCTGAGTTTGCAGCTGGCTGTATCTCGTTTGCTAAAGATTATACCTATCAAAACTTGATTGACCAATATGGCGAACCGACTTTTATTGATGATAAAGGTCAGGTTCAAATTGATGATATGGCTATCATGGCTATGGGTAAGCTTGGCGCTCATGAGCTGAATTTATCGAGTGACATCGATCTTATCTTTGTGCATCAAGCACTGGGTGAAACCAATGGGGATAAAGCCAAAGGTACACGTAGTATAGATAATAAGCGTTTTATGACTAGGCTTGGTCAAGGTATTATCAAGTTGTTGGATCATAACACAGCAGATGGGTTCGTCTTTCGTGTTGATATGCGTCTGCGTCCATGGGGCGATGGTAGTGATTTGGCCATTCATCTGTCAGCACTACAAAAGTATTTTTGTCGACATGGACGAGCTTGGGAGCGTTTTGCATGGCTAAAAGCGCGAATAGTAGGGCAGCTAGAACAACCGTTTTATGATGAGTTACAAGCGCTTATTAAGCCATTTGTTTTTCGCTATTATGTTGATTACAGTGCTTTTTCAGCACTGAGAGAGATGAAATCTCTCATCCAAAACCAAGTGGCACAACGTGAAGATTTGGATAATATCAAACTTGGCGCAGGTGGTATTAGGGATATTGAATTTATCGTACAAGCGTTTCAGTTGATTTATGGTGGTAGGCATTCTCAATTACAAGTGAAGTCGTGTCTAGAAGCGATGCAGGTATTATATAAGCTCAAGTATTTAGAGCTTGTAACTTATAGGCATCTACAAGCAGCTTATCGCTTTTTACGTCGACTTGAGCATGCAATTCAGGCGATTAATGATCAGCAAACACAACGCTTACCACAGGATCCACATTGGCAACATAATCTGGCTATCACATTGGGTTTTGAGGATTGGAAAGCCTTGTTGCACACACTCAATCAGCATCGAAATAATGTAAATGTACCGTTTGAGAAGATGGTAATTGAACGGCAAGTACCAGATCAAGACGATGAAAGCCTTGAGCCAGAAGATCTTGATGAGCAGATTACACGCTTAAACAAAGTGCTCACACAAACAAACCGTGAGCTACTACAAAGCTTTTGGCAGTCAAAACTGGTCGGAAACTTAAGTGACGAAGCAAGAGAGCGTTTAGATGATGCATATCCTGTGATTGTCCATGCGCTATTGGCACATCAAGATCAGCAGCAATTGGCCAACACGGCGTTGCCACGTCTCATCTCCTTACTCGAAGCGATTTGTCGCCGTTCTATTTATTTAGTAATGATTGCAGAAAACCCAAATGCAACAACTGAACTCATTCCGATGCTGTCAGCGAGTCCTTGGATTGCAAAAGAGTTGGCACACTATCCTGTACTGCTAGATACTTTCTTACAGCAGCGCTACCATCATTTACCTGATAAGGCTGAGCTGCGTGATATTCTGCGTCAACAGTTATTACGTGTAGAACCTCATGATGAAGAAAAGCTGCTCAGCGTCTTACGACTGTTTAAAAAGAACCAAATATTGGCGGTGGCTGCTAGCGATATATTGGCTGAACGTCCTATTATGAAAGTATCTGATTCATTAACTTATATCGCAGCAGTGGTATTAGAGGCAGCATTAGAGCGTGCTTTTTCAGAGATTGTCAGCCGCTATGGCTATCCTATTGGCCAAGACGGCGACCCTGTGACTGAAGCCAATTGTGGATTTGCTATTATTGGTTATGGTAAACTTGGCGGGTTAGAGCTGTCCTATTCTTCAGACTTGGATTTGGTGTTTTTACATAAAATTAAAGAACAAGGCATGACCACAGGTGAAAAGTCTGTAAGCGGTATGAAGTTCGCTGCGCGCTTGGTACAAAAATTGATGAACTACCTCAATACGCAAACTCGAGATGGTCGTGTTTATGAGATTGATATGCGTCTGCGCCCTTCAGGTAATGCAGGCATGATGGTTGTGTCTTGTAATGCTTTTGAGACGTATCAGATGGATAAAGCCTGGTCGTGGGAACATCAGGCATTGGTGCGGGCGCGGGGAGTTTGTGGAGATAAAAGAGTCATGGCGCGCTTCTATGACATTCGACGAAATGTGCTGGCATTACCGCGTACGCTAGAGCAAGTGCGTAGTGAAGTCACCAGTATGCGTATTAAAATGCAAAAGCATCTAGGCACCAGCCAGTGGAAACAGCACGCTGGTAAATTCCATCTGAAACAAGATGCTGGCGGCATCATTGATATTGAGTTTTTGGCACAGTTTGCCGTATTGGCCTACTCACATGAGTACCCAAGCTTGACCAAATGGAGCGACAACGTTCGGATTTTTGAAGAGGTTGCATTACTAGGAATTTGGGAAGCGCAAGTTTGCCAAGACTTGACCGATGCTTATCTCAGAATACGCGCGGCCACCCATCAGTTGGCACTATCCGAGCAGTCGCTATTGGTCGATGAATCGCTATGGAAGGAAACGCGCGCACTGGTGCAAGATCAGTGGCAGCACTTGATGGGGGTGGATGATGCCGAGGATACGCCTTGAGCATTGAGACAATGTACAAACTACTTATAAAAAATTGACAATTGGTTTTCTTAAACCAATTTTCACAACCAAGATGCATTTTTTACCATAAAAATAGATGCGGTGGTGGTATCATATATGGTTGATAATCACTGTTAAACAAAACCTACTTAAAAAAGTTAGACGTCAGCGCTAGCATAAGGACTATAAAATGAATATGGCAACACAAGAAGGTAAGCTTTGGATGAATGGCACGATGATCGAGCAGCCGGACGCCCATGTTCACGTACTGACCCATAGCCTACATTATGGCATGGCAGTATTTGAAGGGGTTCGCGCTTACCAAACTGCTGACAACCGTACAGCGATTTTTCGCCTAAAAGAGCACACTGAGCGTTTGATGGGCTCAGCGAAGATTTTTCAGATGGATGTGCCTTTTGACGCAGCGGCACTTGAGCAAGCCCAGAAAGACGTGGTCAAACAAAACAACTTGGCAGAGGCGTATATCCGTCCGCTGATTTGGGTTGGCGCAGAAAAACTTGGCCTATCATCACGTGATAACAGTATCAATGCCATGGTCGCAGCATGGCATTGGGGCGCTTATTTGGGTGATGAAGGCATCAAAAACGGTATCCGTGTCAAAACCTCATCATTTACCCACCACATGACCAATGTGACCATGTGTAAAGCCAAAGCCTCGAGCAACTATCCTGTCTCTATCATGGCCAACCAAGAAGTCACCCGCAATGGCTACGATGAAGCTATCCTGATGGATCCACAAGGTTATGTCTGCCAAGGCGCAGGCGAAAACTTGTTTTTGGTCAAAGACGGCGTGCTACATACGCCAGATCTGGGCGGTGGTGCGCTTGACGGTATCACCCGTCGTACGATCATTCAGTTTGCTGACGACTTAGGTATCAAAGTCGTTGAGCGCCGTATCACTCGTGACGAGTTTTATTTAGCAGACGAGATCTTTATGACAGGTACGGCTGCCGAAGTGACCCCGATTCGTGAATACGATGACCGTACTATCGGCAATGGTGGTCGTGGTCCGTTGACTGAGAAGCTACAAAGCTTGTACTTCGATGTGGTACATGGTCGCAATGAGCAGTATATGGATTGGTTAAGTTTTATTGATTAATCCTAAGTTTAGAATAGTTAGAAACTTTTATATAAAAGAGCTAAGATTTATATGAGTCTTAGCTTTTTTTTTGAGTGTAATTTTTTTTAAAATGTTATATGATACCGAGCTCCGTACTTAGTATCATATAACGCATTATATTCTTATAAAAACACATAAATAGATCTCGTGCATAAGTCATTTCTATCCCTTTACTTTGTGAGCAGAAGTCAATAAAATGGTGCTTTTGTAATAGGTCTAATATATTTAGTTTTTCTGAATTTTTATTGTTTAATTCATTAGTATTATAAATTCATTACTTATTATGCATAGAAAAATAAATACTAATGCTTATAAATGCAGATTCATAATTGATAGTGTCTATATAAATAATATTAATTAACTTGATGTAATACAGTCAAACAAAGGCAGTTTTATTGAGAACAATAATACAAGTAATTACTCTGAGTTTCCCTTACCTTGATAAAGTTGAGTAAGTTTATGCAGTTTTCGGATAGTAGTGACATTACGTTAGTAATTACCAGTTGTGGAAGGTTCGATTTGCTTAAACGTACATTGGAGTCACTTGATAAATATATCGAGTATCCAATTATGAAAGTAATCATTACAGAAGATTCAGGTTCTAGTGATGTACATCTAACTATTCCTGAGCAGTGGAAGTTACATACAGATGTAATTATTAATGATGTCAAATTAGGGCAGCTAGCATCAATTGATAAAGCATATGAACTAGTTAAAACTTCTTATATTTTTCATTGTGAAGATGACTGGGAATTTTATAGAACGAATTTTATATCTGACTCACTAAAAATACTTACTACATATCCAGAAGTAGATGTAGTAAGGTTGCGAAGTTATTACTACGATATTGCTCCTCATTATCCCTTTCACTTTCTAGGTGAGCGTGAAGTTGTTGGAAGTATTCCTTTTTATAAGCTTGATAGTACAGACCCTCTATGGAGAGGTTTTAGTTTTAATCCTGGTTTAAGAAGACTCGCTGATTACAAAAAAGTTGCTCCTTATGCAAGATTTGAATCTTCATCTAAAGGGGAGTCAGGCATATCAATAGAGTTTCATAATTTGAATATGAGAACTGTCTTGCTTGAGAATGATGCATGCGCTCATATAGGCTACGGCAATCATGTAATAACTGATTCAGAAAGGCTTGTACAAGCGAAGAAGAAGAAGGTCCGCCAGTTTAGGTATGTTGGGCTGTTTATACTAGGGATTATTATTGGTAGTTGGATGTGATATTTTATGAAAGTATATGTAGTTAATATGGATAACCGACCAGACAGATGGAAACATATAGTATCTCAATTGACCGCTTTAGGTATTGAGTATACTCGAGTGTCAGCAGTCGATGGTAAGAGTTTAAATGTGGAAGAACAAAAGCTTTTTGATAAAAGAAGGTTTGTATTGGAACAAAAGAAACCTTCAGTTCTAGGAGAAATTGGTTGTGCAATGTCTCATAGGAATATTTGGAAAGATATTGTAAGAAATGAAATTAAATATGCTTTAGTGCTTGAAGATGATGTTAATTTAGAAAACATAATAGTTGACTTTCTAAGTAATAAATCAAATTTTGAAAAGTTCGATTTATTAAACATATCATCTAATCAGCCTTATTCTCTGCAAGGAATTGACAAGATAAAATTAGATTCACATAATGAGGCAGTAAGGCCCAATAAATGGAAACGTAAAAAGAGAAAGCAATGGAAAAAAATGGAATGGCGACGTCGGTGGCGTATATTCAGCATCAAGAAAGTATGTGAGGGCTTTTATACCTGTGAATGTGACCCAGCACCAGCATTAACAAGCGGGTATATTATATCTAATCATGGAGCTATTCATCTATTAAATACTTCAGAGTCTATGTTTTATCCTATTGATTTAACATGGCGCTACAGTGGTGGAAAGTTAATTGAAGGCTTTCTTAGTCAGCCTTTAGTAATACAATCATTAGATGATACAGACATCCATGGTCGATATAAAGGATATAAACTAAATTTAAGAGAGAAAATACTAAGGGCTATTTTTAAAAGTCGTCGCATTAAGCGTAGATGGGATATCTTAAAAATGTATGGTTTCACAAAGCTATGACTAAAAATCAGCCAAATAAAATAATATTAACTATCTTTAGTCTACAAGGTGGAGGTGCAGAACGCTTTGTATTGACCCTTGCAGAGGGCTTTAAGACGTTGGGTTATGATCCACATATTATTTGCTTTAAAAACCAAATAGACTACCCAAAACCAGATGTGGCATTGCATTTTTTATCTTATCAGTCTTATCGATGGATGCCTAAGTATATCCGAAATAAGGTGTTTGCTCGAGTGTTCGATAAATATGTAAAAAACAATATTACTAATACACCTGCACTTTTGATATCTAATTTATGGCAGGTGGATCAGGTCCTAGCATATAGTAAGTTGCCTAATAAGTTGTTTGTAATACATAACACCTTATCTAAGGAAAAGAGTATCCATACCTATTTAACGAATGAAGCGCTACAAAACGTATATTCAAATCAGAACATTGTAGCAGTTAGTCAAGGTGTGAAGCAGGACTTCGAAGGTATAGTCAAACAGATAAGCTCACTTACAGCTATTCATAACCCAATTGATAGAGAGTTTATTTTAAAATCTGCTAAGCAGTTGGATATACTACACAAATTAATCACTCAGTATCCATTACTCAAGCAGGGTTATCTCATTCATGTCGGAAAGTTTAAGGCTCAAAAAAATCATATGGACTTGATAAAGGCTTATGCGAGGAGTCATCAGAGAAAACCATTGCTACTGGTAGGGCAGGGAGAGCTTAAACAAGAATGTGAAAACCTCTGCAGTGAGCTAGGTGTCACAGATAAGGTTATATTTTGTGGGTTTGAGCCGAACCCTTATCCTTTGATAGTTAATGCTGATGCGATGGTGCTTTCTTCAATTTATGAAGGGTTTGGCATTGTAATAGCGGAAGCTTTGGCTTTAGGTGTGCCAGTTATAAGTACAGACTGTGAATCTGGACCAAGAGAGCTTCTTCCTGAGAGTAACCTAGTGAAGGTAGGTGATATAGAGAGTTTATCTGCTAAATTGAATGAGATTAGTGAAAGTCCTGAAAGCTTTAGTAGTAGCTTTGACGTAGGTTTGCTACCTGATAGTGTTGCTCAAAAATATCTTCAGACTTTAGAATCCTAATGAAAAAAGAGTCAATT
>NZ_JBQSXG010000089.1:0-12711 GCF_052378005.1 Psychrobacter sp. AOP31-B2-9 | reverse complement strand
CATCTTGCTTCGGCTGTCACCCTTCTTTTATTACTCCAGCATACTTTTTGATACACCACCTATTCCTTTAAAGATCATATTTGTCATGACCAAAGCCCTGATGATTCAGACGAACGGTCATATAGGCGGAACATTGTTTCACTTGGTTATAATCAAGTAAAGAAAAAACTTGTCAAAGTTACACAACCACTCACAAAAAAAACCATCCTCAATATTTGAGAATGGGCTCTTTTTTTAGTCTTCATGAGACGATTACTATATTTATAGAACTGTTGATGCAAACTTCATAACGCCACTTATTTTAGAATAAAGTGTCACCATTTAGTCATTTAACTGGCTATATTAAAATTACTGTGCTGCTTCATCAACTTCAGCCACATCACCGGCTTCTAAATCGCCATCTGCTTGTTCAGCAGTCAAATCTGCATCAGCCACAGCGGCTTGGCTTACTGTACCAGACGCCGTTGCAGTACCAGACTCAGCAGTAGCGACGGTGCCATCGGTACTATCAGTTGGTGTGACTGTGGCATCTGCCGCAGTATCAGGTGCTTCAGCATCTGTGGCTTCAGTTGCAGTTTCTTCGGTTGCAGTTGCATCTTCAGTTACAGCAGCATCTTCAGCTACTGCACTTTCATCAGTCGCTGTTTCTGCTTCATCTGCAACGACTGCCGCCTCAGCATCTTCAGTCGCCTCAACAGTAATATGCTGACCTGCTGGGCGTAAAAAAGCTGAAACACCAATAAGTAAGACAATACCTAAAAACAAAGCAATGCCACCTAGAGCAAACAACAACTCTTTTTTTGGATTGTTATTAACGATACCTTCTGACATACCTTATCCACCTTGCACAAAATATTTGAAATATTGGCCTATTATATCGCAATTTTTACCGATGTGTTAAAACCCTTAAGTATTTAAAGGATTTATTATCGACGAGATTTTGCTAGACGCGTCTAATTACTTACTGTCACTACTGGTTATGCGTGTAGCTACTTGCCCAAACGTGCTCTGGTTGCCTCACGTTTACCCACATAACTGAGTAGTAGCAACAGCGCTATAATAAATAACATGGGATAGTTACCAAAGCTCATATAGGGTGTATTGCCAACTCGAGCCTGTACCTTACCTCTTAATACTGTGCGCTCAAACTGCGGCGCACGCTCAACGATACGGCCTTTATGATCAATAATTGCCGTGACGCCTGTATTGGTCGCACGCATGAACCAACGGCCATTTTCTAATGAACGCATTTGCACCATTTGCAGATGTTGTAACGGCCCTGCCGACTTACCAAACCAGGCATCGTTTGAGATGGTCAATAAAAAATCCGTATCAGCGGCATTTTTGCGAGTGGTATCAGGGTAAGCAACTTCATAACATATCGCTACTCCTAAGTTATGACCTCGTACATCTAGCGGTGACTGATCATCACTACCACTGCTATAACCGGAGATATCTTGACTACCTGCCAAATCAGGTAGGATATTTAACAATCCTTGAAAGGGAATATATTCGCCGAATGGTACCAAACGCTGCTTCTTATACAGTCCTTCTGCATCAGTGCCTAGCGCCATCACACTATTATAAATCGGTGGGTACTTATCAGTACTGGCATCAAAGGCCGCGTCGTCTATATAAGGTATACCAGTTACCCATGTCGTATCAGTTGCATTGGCAAGCTTGGTCATTTCATCGATAAAATCAGTCGCCGCTAACTGAGACATAGGAATCGACGACTCTGGCCACAGAATAAGATCACTGCCCCATTCCGTACTTGTGAGCGTTGCATAAATATTGAGCGTTTCTAATTGATATTCAGATAGCCATTTTACGTCTTGTGGGATATTACCTTGGATTAGAGACACAGATAAATCAGGCGTACCTTTTGGTTTTGTCCATTGTGGGTTTATCAACCATAAAGCGCTACTAATCACTAATAATGCGATCGATATCACCATGTAACCAGCACGGCGACGCAGCAGCTCCACTACACTAGCAGCCAATAACACAGCCACGAATGAGATGGAAAATACACCCGCAACTGGCGCTAATGACGATAACCAATACTGCTCCGTAAAGGCATAACCAACGAACAGCCACGGAAATCCAGTGAGTAGCCACGTTTTCAACCACTCTTGTAGTATCCAAATCGCCGCAAAAGACAACGGCTGACGGCCAACCATACGATTAAATACGAGCGCCAAAAAGCCATGAAACAGCCCCATACCAAGACCCATCAGCGCAATCATAATCAGCGCAAGCCATACTGGAATCGCACCATAAGTATGAATGGAGTTATAAAGCCAAAACGCACCAACACACCACAGCCCTGTACCATACGCCTGACCAATAAGAAATGCACGTTTGCCACTCATATCAGGCATTAATAGTGCGTATAAAATAGCAGGTGACACCAACGCTAACGGCCAAATACCATAAGGCGCAAGTGCAAATATAAAAATAGCACCTGCTAGCAAGGCAATTAATACAGTTAGTGCTGTCGGTAAGCCTTTTGGCTTCTCAGGATTCAGGCGTTTTTGCAAATCAACAGTAGACAGACGCATAACAGTTATCCAAAACTATATTTTCTAAAATAGTTAGCAGCAGCATTCAGGTTAAAACCAACGCTGAACCTGACTCTAATACCGTATGTAACAATCAAATACAGTATATAAAAATTAAATTTGCCCATGATACCAGTCTAAACCCAATAATAGGTAATATTGCGTAGCAAACTGCTACGACATGATAAACAAGGATGAGTATCTCAAGCCACAAACCAAAAAAAAACACGATCGTAATCGTGTTTTTTGTCGTTCAGCAATAGGTACCTAAAGCGCGATTCAGGTTATTAACACTGAATCAATGACTGCCTATCAAGATTTGTGGTTCGACGTTCGTTTTCGTCAACTCTAAGTTATGGATAAAACGACCTTCAACATCAGTAATCGTAATTTTCCAATCGTCTATCATCACACTCTCACCTTCTAGATCACCGACATGACCCAAAGCTTGCATGACCAAACCACCCATCGTATCAACATCAGTATCATCAAACTCACAACCGAGCTCATCATTGCAGTCTTCAATCACTGTAGAAGCCTGAACGCGCCATGTATTTGGCTTATCAGGGTCAGCGACGATATTGTTAATATCACTGTCTTCCTCAAAATCATCATGTTCATCGACGATGTCACCAACGATTTCCTCTAACAAGTCCTCCATGGTAACCACTCCACCAAAGTTACCGAACTCATCAACGACGATTGCCATATGCACTTGTGTGCGCTGTAGTGAGCGTAATAAGGTGTCAGAACGCGCAGTCTCACTGATATATAGTGGCTGACGCACAAGGTCTCTTAGGCGTTTGCTTTCAATTTTATCTTCTTGATGACGCACCATATGGACGAGAATAGGAATCAAATCTTTTGCCAATAAGATACCGATAACAGCATCATCATCTTGACTGTCAAAAACAGGATAGCGCGAATGAGTGGTATCAAGGATGATATCCATCACTTCAGCAAGGCTAGCGCTTTCATGCAAACCAATCACTTGTGGGCGCGGTGTCATGATTTCACGCACTTGTGTCGCAGGCAGATCGAGCACGCCTTCTAGCATATCGACCGTGTCAGGCTCTAAGAACTGACGCGAGTCTTGTACCAAACGAGTCAGTTCATCACGGGTTTCAGGGGCGGTCGATAGCCAGCGTTTTAAGCCGCGCATCGACCAACTACTCGGGCTGGGAGTGTCGTCAGACATGGTGGTGTGGTTTAACCTCTTAAGTTAATAAAAATTAAGTTAATAAAAATTTGGCTGATAGCAGTTAATATCGTTAGTAGTTAATGATAGTAAGCAAGAATAACAGGTAAAACATAGATGGGGATAAAGCTAGCAAATAAAACAGTATAAATCAGCTTCACTTTATCTTATGGCTCACCGACATTCAACGACAAATTCATGCAAATTGTATTGTCAGTGTGTTATAAATTTTGCTATGGTCAAAGCCTTCATTTATCAAAAAAAATCCTATGTCGCTACGTTCTGTTTTTTCTCGCCTGTTTGCCTCGCGTTCAACTGGCCATCGTTCAGACAATGGCATGGGGAATCTTAGCTCAAACCATGACAGTTCAAACCATGACAGCTTAAACAATCATGGCTCACACAATCATCATGTAAAAGGTAATGGCAGCACTGGAAACCAACCAAAACCGCCGCTCAAACCAAAATCAAAATGGCGTAGCTGTCTTTTACAAATTCTAATCATCACATCTTTATTACTATCAGCCATTTGGTTGATGCTTGCCATTTGGTATCAATTTGGCGAGCAGTCGGTAATTACTTGGCTAGCCGGGATAATCATTGTTGGTGTGCTGACCGCATTGCTCAAAAGCCGCTATTGGCCAAAAAGTGCTAAGCAATCAGATAAACAGTCATTAACGGCTAAAGTAAAAACCAATAGCAATAGCAAAGCCACTACGAAACGGTTAACGGCTTTATACGCTGCGATTTGGTTGGTCGGTGTCGGCTGGTTTTTTTCTATTGAACCTCAGCAAGAGCGCGACTGGATGGCTGATGTCAATCAACGTGTCTCTTATGAGCGTGATGCGACCAACCCTGATTTAATCACACTGACCAATGTACGTAATTTTGATTGGCACACAGCAGAAAACGCGACCGCACATTGGGACACTCGAACAGTGGACTTGTCTAAACTCTCTGGTGTCGATGTGACCAACTCTTATTGGATGGGACCACTGATTGCTCATACTTTGGTCAGCTTTCGCTTTGAAGACGCCGCGCCACTGGCCTTCTCCTTTGAGATTCGTAAAGAAAAAGAGGAGTCGTTTTCTGCATTTGCCGGATTTTTTAGACGTTTTGAGCTGATCTTAATTGCTGCAGAAGAGCGTGATATTATCTACACGCGGAGCAATGCGCGCGGCGAGCAAGTGTATCTATTTCCCGTTAGTAACTTGCAGCAACACGAGGTCAGATCACTGTTTGAGTCTTACTTGACAGCCGCCGATGATCTGAATGCAGAGCCCGCTTGGTACAACACGTTGGTCAGTAATTGCACCAATATTATTTTTTATATGGCACGCATCGTCAGCGGCGATCGTCTACCATGGGATTACCGTATTTGGGTGTCCGGCTGGTTGCCTAATTATTTGTACAATGTGGGTATGCTAGATGCCAATCCCGAAAGCAGCGATCAGCCATGGTCAATGGACACTTGGTATGAGCACGCTCATATAAACCCAAAGGTTAAAGGGTTCGATAATCAAAACAACCTAGAATCTGGCGTTAATAGTCACGAAAACAGCCGCGAGTTCTCTGAGCAGATTCGCCAAGGCATTCCTACTCCGTCATTGGCTGACTCTCAAGCTGATGCTGAGACAGACGCCAAATCTACCGCCCAAGCGTCTGACTCGTATTAACTTGAAGGCTTGATTTTCAAAACTGAATTTTCAAAACTGAATTTTCAAAACTGAGCTTTAAAGGCTAGATTTTGAGGGCTGGGTATTAAGGGTTGGATATTAAGGGCTACATTGTAAGAACCAGATGTGGAAAGCTGGATTTTAAGCGTCAAACAAACTGTAACTACGGCTTGACCCAATTGACCACACGATCTTCCATTTCTTCATCCGACAGGCTAGTTTCAGAGACACAGCGTCCTGCCACACCGACATTCGTCGCGCGCATTTGTCGCTGTGTGACTACAGCATTCCCAGTCAATAATAAATGCCAACTGGGCAAGCCCTGCCCTTTATACAAACGCTTATAAGCGCAGTGGGACGGCAGCCACATCATGTTTGGTAAGTTGTCCATGGTCAGCTGAATACAGTCCGGTACATGCTCTTGGCGCGTATCGTAATGTTGGCAATACCCAGTCTCGCAGTCCATCAACTGGCAAGTCACATCAGTATATTCGACCAGCTCCTCACCGGCATTACCACTCTCATCTTCATCCATGTATTTGATCAGACAACAACTACCACAGCCATCACACAATGCCTCCCATTCGCTATGATTTAATTCATCTAAGGTAAAACGGGTCCAAAACTGTGGGCGTAATGTGTCAGTCGCTGCGGCTTCAGAAAACAGCGTCACAGGTCGCTGCGACTCAGTGTTTGAATCAGCCTCTGATTGAGCGCTTGAATTTATATCCAAGCTGTCGTCCTGTGTGTTTAGCAAGTTTATAGTCATAAAGTGGCAGTATCATTTTGATAAATAGCGTTACAGTATTATAGCTGTTTTTGCGTAACATGAGCGTTAAGGTAGTAAAAGTAAAAAGTACGATGAATTAAAAACATAAATAATCATCACTCACCACTTAAAACTTATAGGGCGTGTTGAATATTCAAATGTTAGGGCTGCTGATTGCTAAAATTGCACCAAACTAGGCGCAAGCCGACGATAATGTCGAGACCTTAACTAGGCTTGTAACGACGTTTGGGGTGATTTTAGCATCAGCCTTGAGAACGGATCCAGCAAAGCAGTGCTTTGCCCGTTTGCAAGGCGAGAGCTATGCTCGAGTGGAGGGCAGTACTCTTTTTTGCCAATACATGGCGAAATTGTTTCACCTAGAATGACTAGGCATCAAAAATTTCACTGCATATTGTCTAAAAAATAATCACTGCCAGCACCACATTTGAATGTTCAACACGCCCTAACATAAAAAAAGGAAAACAATATGTCAGTTAAGACTTTTGAATTAATCAGCACCACCGAAAACAACATTGAGCTGATCAGCTATGTCGCCTTACCAGATACTGCCTCGAACGACACGCCAGCACCCGGTATCTTGGTTGCACCAGAATGGTGGGGCATGGTCGAGCATCCAAAATCAGTGGTTGAGCGCTTAGCAGAAGCTGGTTATGCTGCCGTTGCGATGGATGTCTACGGTGAAGGCAAACTAACCACAGATGCTGCGCAAGCCAATATGTGGATGGAGCAAGTGCTTGAAGATCAAGACATCCTCATGGCACGCTGCCGTTTAATTCTCAATGACTTCAGTGATCAGTTAGCGGTTGATGGGGATAAGTTGGCAGTGATTGGTTATTGCTTCGGCGGTAAAATTGCTCTCGATATGGCTCGCGTTGGCATGCCGTTAAAAGCAGTTGCTACCTTCCATGGTAACCCATCACCAAAACAACCCGCAGACAAAAACTTTAAAGCAAAAGTACTAGTCGCCCACGGTCGTGACGACTCAATGGTATCCATGGATGCTATCGACGGTCTTAAGTCAGAGCTAGACGCCGCCGATGTCGACTACACTATCGACGTCTATGACAACGCAAAACACGGCTTTACCAACCCTCAAGCAGATGAGCGCGCCGCCAAAAACGATGTGGACTTGGGCTACAATGAAGCCGCAGCCAAACAAAGCTGGGAAAACATGCTTGAGTTTATGAAAGCAAACTTGGCATAAACTGTCCTCAAGAAAACAAATAAACCAAGAACAAGGGTCGCTTAAGTTATAAGCGACCCTTATTTATTTATAAACAACCGTTTACTAGGGCGTGTCCTCAATTCAATCGATAGTTATCTAAATGAGTTAAAAACGGCTAAATCTTGCCAAACAGCGTCAAATAACTGACTAATATCTCGATATTATCTGCGCTATTTTCCTTGTTTGACTGCTATTTATCTCATTTTTATCATCATTTTTAAAATGAGGACACGCCCTAATAACATTTTGATTGATGCGCAAGGATAGCCTTGTACTTATCGATAAATAACGTCATTATCACTGCATTATAAATGGTATTAAGTGATAAAGATGTTTTATATATTGAACCAGTTGGGCTGGCTAGCCTTTACCGCACTATTAATCGTGGTAGTCGCACTCTATGTCAGAATAAATCGGCAGATTGGACAACTACGCCGTGATGTGGGCAAACTACAAACTCAGCTTAGAAACCAAAGAAGCAGTAATGCCAAACGCTCACCTGTTCAACCAACTGACAACTTTATCTCTAATAACAGTCATGCTAATAACAGCCATGTAGGAGCAGACAGCGCTGTTGACACCGCCCAGCTAAATACAGCTGATGAGACAAATACCACCGTTACCACCGTACATACATGGCCACCATCACGCCCAACGATACCCCAATCTGGCCTACCAGAAAGTGCAGTATCCAGCACTTCTGCTACTGGGATGAACGAAACGGTAAGCGTCACAAAAAATAAAACGCCAACCACTGCTATTCAGCCAGATGAAAGCTCCTTACCTATCGTCACCTCACTGTTTCACTCTATTAAAAACTGGTTTTTCGGCGGTAATTTAGTGGTGCGTGTGGGCGTATTGGTATTGCTAGTGGGCGTGGTATTACTGCTGCGCTTATTGAGCGAATATATCGAGATTTCGATTGCCACAAAACTGATAGCCGTTGGCGTTACAGGGTTAGCATTGGCGGCACTGGGATTAAAGCTAACCGCCAAACGCTTTTCCTACGGTATCACGTTACAAGGTGCAGGCTTAGCCATTGCGTACTTGAGCACCTTTTTTGCTTATAGCGTCTATCAGATTATTCCGAGCTTACCGAGCTTTATTGGACTTGGGTTATTATCCGCCGTCACGATTGCCCTCGCCGTCCGTCAGAACGCCTTTCCATTGGCGTTATTAGCATTGTCAGGAGGTTTCTTTGCGCCGATTTTGACCAGTGATGATACTGGCAGTATGGTTGCCTTGTTCAGCTATTACTTATTATTAAATGTGGCTATTGCCATCATTGGTCATTATCGCCCATGGAAAATTTTGAATTTATTCGGTGTGAGCGTGACCTTTGGCCTCGCCTATTATTGGGGAATAAGTGAAAATTTAGATGCAGTCATTGTGTCGCAGCGTTGGTCATTGGTTTTGTTGGTTGCCTTACATTTGAGTCTTTACCTGTTTGTCGTGATTCGCTACGCCCAACAAATCATCGCTTACAATACTGATAACAAGCAAGCGTTTAACCGTGCCAATAGTACTAAAACCAGCCAAGATGAAAGCAAAAAACCAAACACTGACAGTCAGACCTATCTGTTTCCTATCGATACGGGACTATTATTTTCAGTACCTCTGATGGCATTTGGTTTGTTTGCGGCGCTTTTAAGTAATGTACCTAATGCCTTAACCATCACCAGTGCTGTGCTAGCGATGCTTTATTTAGGACTTGGTTGGATTTTTGTCCAACATAGTCGACGGTACGCACTGATTACCGAAGGCATGTTGGCGCTCGGATTTGGATTTTTGGCCTTGGTCATTCCGCTGGCATTAGATGCCGAATGGATTGCGTTTGGTTGGTCAGTACAAGGACTGGCTCTCGTCTGGTTCGGTAGGCGCTCGCTACGCGCATGGTCGGTATTGCTTGGTCTATTATTACAGCTCATCAGTATCGCTATGCTAGTGTTTACCATCGTATTCTCTGGCAGTGATTATCCTACCTTAGCCTTAAGCATTTCGGGCATAGCTTATTTGGCATCGGTCTTTATCTTACGTAGTAGTCACTCGCCAGCGATGTTAAATGATAGTTTACGTGACGAGTCGATCCACTCAGCTAATTCTCAAGAGCAGTCTACACCAGACTCTATCGTGACTTATGCCAATGCGCTGGGGATTAGCACTGACGCGGCTCGCCAATGGCTGACATCTATCAATAGCCAAAGCACAGCGTTCAATATCGTGTGGCGCAGTCCTAGACTCATACAGTTTTTGACCATGACTGCGATGGTGTGGATGCTTCTAGTATTATTGCTTGATGTAGATCAGTGGTTTAGACATTGGCAACTAGCGACATCTACCTTGATTGCGCTAGCGGCACTGATGAGCCTTGGTATTTATTGGATAGCCAATCGATATCATCCATGGGCCGAAATCAGGCAGTTCAGCCACGGGTTGCTATTACTGTTTTATCTGATGCTCGTTTTACAATTGCCGCAAAAGTTTGAGTCACATCTCGTATGGGCGTCAATAGACTGGCTACTATTTGCAGGCTTGCTCATTGGCTGGCTGATTATCGGACAATTATGGCTGAAGACATGGTTTAATAACGCCAAGCTATCGGCCTATGACAGTACGATCTGGCTCGGCGCTGGCATTTTAATCATTGCAGCAGCCGCTCATTATGGTCTACCCGCCTCTGCTGGTGTGATGGCTGTCTTAATCCCTACTGTTTTGATTATCGCTGGGCTATGGAGCCGTTATCGTTATGCCAGCTACCATCATGGCAGCGACTATAATACTAGCAGTCGTCTTGACCATGCTCGTAAAACAGACCCATCCATTAGTGAAGCTGCAACGCATGGATTCCTGCACTGGTTTGATTGGCAGCGGGCACTATTAAACTGCGCTGCCATCTTTGCACCCATTGCATTAAGTTGGGTCATCATTACCAACTGGTCTTATAATGGCGTGGTTTGGGGCGTGTCCTATTTCCCGCTGTTGAATTTATATGACGTGACCTCAGTGCTGACGCTACTGGTTGGGTTTGGTGTCTATTACCTAAATCAACAGCAAAGCACCCCACTAACACCAGCAAATCCTGATACCAGCAATCCCATCCAAAAAGCCTCTGCCACTCGTAATTTACTAATAATTTTAGGGCTTATTGGCTTTTGGCTGCTATCTAGCATACTTATCAGAACGCTCCATGCCTTTATCAGCACGCCATTATGGTATGCAGGCGCATGGCAAAGTGAACAGGTACAAACAGGGTTGACCATGTTGTGGACGCTCTTGGCATTAATCGCCACCATCATCGCCAGCCGTTACTGGCAGCGTGCGCTGTGGTTTATGGGCATTGGGCTATTGGGCGTCGTCGTACTTAAGTTAGTATTAGTCGATTTGTCACAGACCGAGGCCATTTGGCGAGTGATATCATTCCTTGGCGCAGGCAGTTTGATTTTGCTGATTGGTTATTTGGCTCCACTGCCACCGGCAGATGATGAGGTAGAAGAAATAAATGATAAGACGTAATCACGACTTCACATAGTGGTTAATAGTGGTTAAGTGAAACTGAGTGGTTAAGTGAAATTGTCCCGTGAGCAATGTGGTTCTGTAGTAAACTGAGTATCATTAGAAAGTAAACCTTGATGGTTTTACTTTTAGCATTTTTTATAAAAGGTTATGAAAGCAGATGGATAAGAGAGCAAGCATTCAGTGGTTCCCTGGGCATATGAACAAAGCCCGTAACGAAATCAAAGAAACCATGCCGCAGATGGACTTGGTCATTGAGGTCATTGATGCACGTATCCCATACAGTAGTGAAAACCCAATGGTTGCGGCATTGCGTGGCGAAAAACCTGTTATCAAAATCCTGAACAAAGCTGACCTTGCTGACCCAGAATTGACTCAAATATGGATGGATTATCTCGAGCAGCAAAGCGGTGTGAAAGCCATTGCTTGCGATACCGAGAAAGCCAATGATGTCAAACGCATCATCGCGATCTGTAAACAACTCGTGCCTAATAAAGTCGGTACAGGTCGCCAGATTAAAGCTATGATTATGGGTATTCCAAACGTTGGTAAATCAACACTGATTAATACGTTGGCAGGGCGTGCGGTAGCAAGAACCGGTGATGAACCTGCCGTGACCAAATCACAGCAGCTGATTAAACTAGACGATGACATCATGCTCTATGACACACCCGGTATGCTATGGCCAAAGGTTGAAAATGAAAATTCTGGTTATCGTTTAGCAGCGACAGGTGGCATCCGTGATACTGCTTTTGACTTCGCTGATGTCGCGAGCTACACCGCTGAGTACCTAATGCATGCTTATCCTGAGCTGCTAAAAACTCGCTATAAAATTGAAGAACTGCCAAAGACCGATTGGGAGTTTTTTGAAGTGGCTGGGCGTAATCGCGGCTGTGTGCGTTCGGGTAATCAGGTCGATACCTACCGCATGTCTGAGATTCTCATTAATGAATTACGTAGTGCGAAGCTTGGACGTATTACACTTGAGACACCAGCCATGACGGAGGCCGAAGAAATCGTGGTCGCTGAGCAACGTCTGGCTGCTGAAGAAAAGAAAAAAGCCCGTGAAGAAGAGAAGCGCTTACGTCGTCTAAAAACGCGGAAGAATAGGAAGTAAATTTCATAAAAAATATCGGCTACTATGAATCCATTAATACCCTCTGCTAAAACAATTCAAATCTATCTACCAAAAGGCAATCCTCGTGGGTTGCGCTTGGCAGAGATGACTACGCGTACCGTACGCCTTATTGAGATTCCACGCATCCATATCAATGATTTTTTTGCGATGCCTGATGCCAATCAAGTTGGTTTGTATTTTTTGATTGGTGATACCGATAGTGTAGAGAAGCCGTTACTCTATGTTGGACAAACTGGCGATCTTAAAAGACGTCTTAACCAACATGATGACAAAGATTTCTGGACACGTGCTTTTGTCATGCTCTCAACCAATAACTCTATGACCCAAACCCATGCGCTATATATGGAACATAAGGCTATCGCAACTGCTATTGAGGTAGGACGTTACGAGCTAAAAAATGGAAATAATGGTAATAAACCACATACACCTGACCCATTAAAAGCTGATTGCGAGGAATTATTCCATACCCTTGACGTTTTACTATCCACCTTAGGACAGCCTATTTTTGAGTCCTTGGCGATTCATGATAGCCTTTATAGTAACGAGACTTATAAAAATAAATCGATTGATTCTACCATTGCTAAAGTCGCTCAAATAATCGATGAAG
>NZ_JBQSXG010000088.1:0-12823 GCF_052378005.1 Psychrobacter sp. AOP31-B2-9 | reverse complement strand
AAAATAATCAATTGATATAGGATGCACTATAACCGCGTATCTTGCACACGGTAGTACCATTCAAGCTGCCGATCAAACCCAGTTTCTAATAAGCTAGCAATCACTCGCCCCGTCAACCCCCATACCGTCTCACCATCGATTTGCCAACTGGGCGTGAGTAGAGTTGCCTTTTCATTTTGCATCGTATACTCCACCTCATACTCTACAGTAGGCTGCGTCACTAGCGACTCAAAATCTGCCCAAAAAATACGGGATATTTCACCAATCTCCGGCACTAAGATTAAATCCGGCGCAATAAGTGCCACGATAGGTCTGACACTCATACCGCTCTTAGAAGTCTGAATCGGTAGTTGACCAAGCAGCTGTACTTTATCGGGTGGTAATGCCGTCTCCTCACAAGCCTCACGCACAGCAGTGACCACATTATTACCATCGCCTATCTCATACTTACCACCTGCACAAGATACCTCACCTGCATGGCTATTCATGTGCGCTGCACGAAGTGTCAGTAGCAGCTTGGGATGCCGCTCATGAGTGATGGCGACCAGTACAGAGGCATCGGCAATCGATGTCTGATACAAGCTGTCCAAAACTCGGACGCTCTGAGACATGTGATCAGTGTCATTCATGGCCGAGCTGCTCATGATTCCATTGAGGGTTTCATGCTGTACCCGCTCAGCCAGCTTTCTGAGTGTCGGATAACGAATAAGGGCAGGCACAGCGACTGACAATTCATCAAAACTTACAGACTGAGAAGGAAGTAACATTATAAATGCCCTATAATTTTATCAGTATAACGCTTTAATATACCCTAAAAAGCATAGCAAAATTAATCGATTGCAAGCGTGATGCTCTATTATTACTGCTAGTGTGATAAAAAACTATGCTATGTTATGCATAATAACTATTACTATAATCGGGCCTAACTAAGCGAAACAAGGTCGATATATAAGTACAAGGAAGTAAAGACAAGGCTGTGACAGCTATATAGCGGGTGGGCTATCTAAGCCATATCCGCACCCTACAAGAATCATAAATTATTAAATAATCACGGATATTTTCAATATTCCTCTTTTTCATTCTTATTATATAAGGCAGTTGATGTATGCGCTATTGTCTCCAATGCGGCCATGAAGCAGAACAAAAAATACCAGCCACGGATAATATGCCGCGTTTGGTGTGCCCAAAGTGCCACTATATCCATTATGAAAACCCAAAAGTGATCTGCGGCTCACTAGTCATTCATGATAATAAAGTACTGTTATGTCGCCGTGCGATTGAGCCGCAATATGGCTTATGGACCTTGCCCGCAGGCTTTATGGAAAATGGCGAAACTATGGCTGAAGGTGCGGCACGTGAGAGCTTTGAAGAGGCCGAAGCCGTCGTTGTCAATCCGCACTTATATTGCCTGTATGATATTCCAGATATTGGACAGATATACTCTATCTATTTAGCCGAACTCAAAGACGGTGCTTATGGAATTGGCTCTGAAAGTCTTGATTCTGCACTGTTTGCCGAAGAGGATATTCCTTGGGACAGCATTGCCTTTGAAGCGATACGCCGTACTCTCAAAAGCTATTTTGAAGACCGTAAGCAATTCAATGACCATGCTGACTTCCCTGTCCATCAGGATTATGTCGGTAAAGAGCAAAGTATCAAACGTTACTAGATTAACCCAAAAAAGAGCCACTATCTTATAAAAGCAGTGGCTCTTTTGTATATTGAGATTTTAGGCCTAACGCCGCCAATAGCGCTGTATCAACCAAAGGCTAAAGAAAATTAGAATATAGTTTACGATGAAGAGCAACACACCTGCGATAGCAATAAAGCTTTGAAAACCAACCATACTAAGCTCTGACCAAGTAAATTCAAGCCCTCCAAAAAACTGTGTCATAAGCACTATAGCCATTATCAGTAGCAGTATTGCCGATAACAGCGCCATGCGATTACATTCTGTTGTCTGTAAAAGCCTATGTTGGCGTTTATAAAAAACAGTAGTCGTCGCAAAGCTTAAAATAAAAATCGTAAATAAGATTAAGAGAAAAATATCTAACTGAAAGCCTAATATAGTTAAAAAATAAACCAGCAAGACATAACTCAGGCTGTAAGGCAGAGCGTAACCCAATAAGTGTAAAAAAGATGCCGTGCACGCTTCGATGTGCAAATCATGTTTATTTGCCAAGTCGGTTCCTATTGATTAACTGCTAATAAAAAATAGCCCCATCTTAAGTTATTTACAACCAAAATAAAAGCAGACAATAATTCATTATTGTCTGCTTTTTTAATACTCATTATCAAGATTTGGCTCTATCTAACAAGCACTATTAGCTCTTTATTTTACAGACATTAAAGCCTAACGCTTTTACCGCATCTTCTTTATCATAAGGGGCTAATACTGCACGTACGTGATCCTGTCCTTGTAGATATTGCTTAGCAACGCGCTGTAAATCAGCCACCGTCACGGCCAATATCGACGCGCGCATTTTACGCTGCCACTCTACACCGCGATGATGCAAGTTAGCGAAACACGCTTTGACAGCTTCACCTGCTGGAGAGCCCGGCTTATCCATACCTGAGATAATACCCAAGATTGCTTCTTCTAATTGCTCATCGGTTTGTGGCTCATTCAATAACCATTCGATACTGGCATCAAAGTGTGCAAAGGTCTCAGCACACTGCGGATCACGGTAGCTAAAGAACTTAAAGGCACAAGCATTGGCATCATAACCTGCCCCGCCACCATAAGCACCGCCGCGCTCACGAATGGCACTGTGCAGGTAACCATTACGCAAGTAAGGCGCTAATACCATCAGTGCTGCCGTATCAGGATGCGTAGCGGCTGGTACAGTATAGGCACTGGCATTATGATAGACGTTGGTCGGCACTAACCATGCTAGATCTTCAACCTCGAGCGCCACACCGCTTTCTAGCGCTTTGACAGTATCTTTCTCGCCATTTAGCGCTGTATCCAGTTGCAAGCTTGCAAACTCACTTGGAATATTGGAATCAATAGTCGCCTCAGAGTTGCTGAGTTGCTCTGCAATATTTGGCGCTTGACTGTCACTCCAGCTATCGACAATTAAGCTGCTCAAACGTTCGCTTTGCTCAGATTCGCAGATAATAACCGCATGTTTAGGCAAGCTGATCAAACGCTGATGTAAACCCATCAAGCTAGTGGCCAGTGCATCCCACTGTGCATCGTCATGACTTGCATGCGTCAAAAAGTCTTTTAAGGCGTTCAATGCTGGCAAACCGCTGCGTACGTATTCTAATTGCGCTTGGCGACTCATACCGCGACTGGCCGTTTGCATCGCATAAGAATGCCCTGAACCCGCTAGGTTCGACTGCCAACCTGCTTGACGCTGTTGCAAAATTTCTTTGATACGGCCATGCTCAGTAAAGATACTGTGCTCCATGACTTCTTTGAGCAAATCAATCGCTTCAGGCTTGCGGTTCAGCGCACGCGTTGCCACGACGAAATAGCTGCTAATCGCTTGGCTATCATCAATATTGGTACGCTGGCTAATACGAGCGGTCACCCCTGATGAATGCGCTGCTTGTTTGGCCTGCATTTCATGGGCGCTGAGCGAGTCTGTACCTAGCTCTGATAACAGACTTAAATAAATAGGCAGTAGTGGATGGTTAATCACTTCATTGACTGGCAGCTCATCACTATCACCCTGACCAATCGCATCGGTCAACGGTATGATAACTTGATAGTAATAGATACCATTGGTACCCGCTTCATATTCAAATAACGTGCTGTCTCGCCCGCTTAGACTGACCTGCTTTTGCGTGCCTTGTTTAAAGCTAATATCCGTTGGTACATCTTCTAGACCGACTTTTGGCAGTAGACTCAAATCATCAGGTGCTGCCTGACGTGCTGCCAAATCTAAGGCTTGTTGCTTTAAGATGGCTTTATCATCAGCGGTCAGATCCATCGCAATGGTATCGAGACGCGTCTGCTCAGCGGCAGCCAAACGAGCAGTCTTTTCACTATCAGGAGTCAAGGTGACACGGACACGATGCTGATTGTCTAACAGATGGGTTTTGATTAAATTCGGTAGCCACTGTGCATCTTTGACTTGCTCACGTAGCCACTGCAGATGCTCGTCCACCTGCCACACATCGATAGGATTGCCGTCATGAATAGCGGTACTGAAGCCTTCTAGCATGAGGTTTAAACCATAAGGAATACTATCGCCGCCGATATGACGTTGATCAATCTCAATCTGGTGCAAGATGGTTTCGATGGTTTCATCATCGACTGGCGAGCTAGCCACTTCTGTGAGCAAATCAAGAATACCCTGTTCTACCGCTTCGGCATGCTCAGGGTTAGAGCCGCGTAGACCTGTATAAAAGACCATTTCGTAATGACTGTCATCCAGTCCTAGTAGCGGGCTTGGCGCTTTACCCAGTGGGTGACTGTCCAAATAAGCACGCAGCGGTGAGCCAGCATGCTCGATCAACACACCTTCTAATAAACGTAATGCCAAACGCTGCTTGGGATCGGTAATCGATGGTAACAACCACGCCAACACGTGATGGGTTTGGTCCGGGCCTGCTTCGTCAGCCGTATAAGTATCAGTGGCACTGATCGGCGCAGACAAACGCTGCTCTGGACGCGATACGTGCTTTTTGCCTGCTTCAAACTGAGTCAAAGCATCTTCATGAATCTTTGCTTGGGTTTCAGCAACTGGAATATTACCAAAGCTCATAATCACACTGTTTGATGGATGATAATGGCTCTGATGAAACTCAACCAACTCAGGGTGAGTCAAGTCTGGGATGTCGGCAGGATCGCCACCTGAATTATAATGATAAGTGGTCGTTGGAAATAAATGATGCGCGACCGTATGATACAGCTGATCAATCTCACCGCTCATCGCCCCTTTCATCTCATTAAAGACGATACCCTTAAACTGCGGCTTATCATCTTCGTCCAGCTCAACACGAATGCCTTCTTGGGCAAAATCAAGCGGATGAATATTAGGAAAGAATGACGCATCTAGGTAGACAGATAGCAGATTAAAATAGTCATTTTTGTTTTGTGTCGCATACGGATATGCTGTCCAATCCGCCGCCGTCATCGCATTCATAAAGGTATTCAATGAGCGTTTAATCATCGAAAAAAACGGATCGCGAACGGGGAATTTTTCAGAGCCACATAGCGCCACGTGCTCTAAAATATGCGCCTCACCTTTTGAGTCCATTGGCTGCGTGCGAAAGCCAACCAAAAAAGCATTTTCATCGCTCGGATGCGCCAAGTGATAGTGCATAGCGCCTGTCTTAACATGTTGGCTGATCAATACATCCATCGATAGCGCGTCAATATGACGGTGTTCAATCAATTCAAATGCAGGGTGCAAAGTTAGATCAGCAGTAAATAACGTGTCGGTCATAATTGTCCTTATGGATAGCCCCATGTTTATCGCAATATGCCACTAGCCTATCAATGAGGCCACCAGCAATAAAACAAAATCAGGGTAAACAATAGATAAATAGTGAATGTAATACTTATTGTAGTGTCGTCTTTATATGGCGTTCATATAAAAGTATGGTGCGTATGGTGCTTAACTTATGAGTAATATTCAAATTTAATGGCATATACCGATACATTATGAGAAATGACAACTGTATCAATTAAAAAGAATTTGCCTAACGGAAATAGATGGGGCTGACACTGCCATAAGTCAAGCAACTATCATGATAAAAATCCCGACGTGATAAAGATAGAAAACCCAAAAAAACAAATGTTAAAGACAGCCTTTTTTAACAAAGCAAACTTAACAGCAGCCATTGGTAGTGCTATAGTTAATACTACTTGCTACGAGGAGTCTCTCATGAGTTATCAACATATCTTACTGGTTACTGATTTATTATCCGATGCCGACTTGGTTGCCCAAAAAGCCAAACGTATCGTCGATAATCGTCCTGGCTCTAGGTTATCAGTACTACATATCGTAAAAGATACCATGGTTGGCTTTGGCTATGAGCTAGTGCCTGCCTCTAGCTTATACGATGAAATTGACGATGAGCGCTGTCAAGAAGCCCGAGCCAAACTGGCTCAGTTTTTGGAGCGCAACCAATTAACCGCTGTCAACTCTGAAGTGACAACAGCCATTTCAAACAGTGAAGGCATCGTCAATTACTGTCATAAACACGACGTTGATTTATTGGTCATTGGTCGTCACGAGCGTCATGGTATATCTGCTTGGCTAAGCGGTGCTACTGCAGATAACATCCTGCCAAACGTACCATGTGATAGCTTGGTCGTCAGACTGGATAAGCCTGTTTCCAAGTAGTTTATGTTTCCAAGCGGCTTGTTTCAGGTTCAGCTCGTAAATTTAAAACAATAGACTTATATTAAACCAGCTCTGAACAAAGCCTTGCATGGCAAGCTACTAGCTTTATAGCAAGCTGCGATGCGAGGCTTTTTATGGTCTGCCTTTAACGCTTTGGGCCTTACTCTGATGTCAAAATATCAATAAACATTTGCCAAATGGGGCTCTGATGACGGGCTTTATGCCAGACCAACCACCACGTCCGCGACAGATCGATTCCTGCTACTTTCACTTGTACCAATGTGCCTGCCGCCAGCTCTGGTTCGATGACATACTGCGATAGACAACCAAGCCCAATATCGGCACTGACCATATGCTTGATGGCTTCTGACTGCTGAATCGCCATGATAATATGCGCATCCGGTAAGTACTTAAGCAACTGCTCGTCGATAATTTGCCGCGTGCCTGACCCAGCCTCTCGCACTAACAATGGCAACTGCGCCAGTTGCTCCATACTCAGCTCATAACAGTTATCCCTATCGTTGTACGCCACTTTATCTTTTAGCCACTGACTGTCACGCTTGGCAAAAACTATCAAGGCATCTGTTCGCCATTCTCGCTGCTCAATGGCCTTCATATCTGTTGGGCGCGGCATCCCTTCGACTAGAGCGATATCAATATTGAGTTGCTCGACCTCAGCGACGACCTCTTGAGTATTGGCAATATAGGTATTTATATTCGCATTTGGCAGGGCTTGATACAGCTCAGCCAGTAATGGCGGCAATACGTAATTGCCAATAGTGGTACTGGCACCAATATGAATCTGCCCTGCTTGGTGCTTATGATAATGCTCCAGTGTCAATGCTTGCCCTAAGATCGCTTGCGCTTGGACATAAATGGCATGGGCATTGGGATGCTGATTGAGCCTGCGCCCGACTCGTTCAAACAATGGCATTTGTAGCCTTGATTCAAGCTCGCTCAATGCGCTACTGACGGCTGATTGCGATAAATGCAGCTCCTCACTGGCGCGACTGGTACTACCTGTTTGATAAATACTGACAAACACAGAAAGCTGCTTCAGCGTGATTTTCGGTAACACCTGTGTGGCTTTTCTCATATCTGCCTCCATCCTATTTTGCACTACTGACCCAAATTTGTACTATTAACCTAAACTTGCACTATTAACCCAAAAAATCGATAGTTTTTATCTTATTAATCTGTTTTTATTATAAAACAGCTTATCTTATACTGTCTATTCATAAGCTTATGCTTATTTCGATTATGGACAATAGGACACTTCGTCATGCACGCCTTAACCAAAACAGTGACCAACTACTTCCCAACCAATCGCCATTTCGCAGGTTTGATAGTGGTGTTTGTCGGTAGCTTGTTTTGTTTGTGGCTAAACAGCAGCTTAGACAGCTGGACCAGTGGACGGATTGTTGGACTGTCGTCGTTAACGCTCGCGATTTTGTTCGGTATGATATTGGGCAATACCGTTTATTCTAGTTTCGCTGAGCAGCTACATGTGGGCGTGACATTTGCCAAAGGTCAAATACTGCGTCTCGCCATCATATTTTATGGCTTTAAACTGACACTGACACAAGTATCTAGCGTCGGTATGCCAGCGATTATGACCGACGCACTGGTGCTGACCTCGACTTTTTTAATCACTTATTGGTTAGGTACAAAATGGCTCAAAGTCGATAAACAAACGACGTTATTGATTGGTGCAGGCGCGAGTATTTGCGGGGCAGCAGCTGTTATCGCCGCAGAGCCAGTGGTCAAGGCCGAAGCGCACAAAGTCACTATCGCTGTGGCTACGGTCGTGGTCTTTGGCACCATTGCTATGCTGCTTTATCCGTTTTTGTACCATCTCGGTTGGTTACAGCCATGGCTCAATGCCCAACAATACGGCATCTATACTGGCTCATCTATCCATGAAGTCGCACAAGTGGTGGTTGCAGGTAATGCCGTTAGTACCGAAGTAGGCGATACCGCGGTCGTGACCAAAATGATACGCGTGATGATGCTCGCGCCGTTCTTATTGGTTTTATCTTTTGCGTTGACCAAAGGCAGTAACGATCAAGGTAACAAACCCTCTGTCATGAGCCGCATTCAACAAGTCAAAGTGCCTTGGTTTGCTTTTGTCTTTATTTTGGTCGTTGTCCTACATACCTGGGTACCAATGTCTGCGGAGTTTGAGCGTAATATGGTCATGCTTGATGATGTACTGCTGACAATGGCCATGTTTGCACTTGGGCTAACCACACATTTGGGTGCGATCAAGCAAGCAGGTGTAAAACCACTAATCTTAGGTGCCATTATGTTTGGCTGGTTAATAGTAGGCGGTGGTCTGATTAATATTGGTATTAGCTCAATTTGATATGTTGCGTTATCTATCGCCATCACGCTAACGATAAAAATACCCACGACTACTCTGATAGCCGTGGGTATTTTTTATTGTGTCGCTCTTATATTTAACAGCTTACTTATATTTAACGACCTACTTATATTCAACGGCCTATATGATCGATTCACTATAAAATAAATACAGCTATACTTGTATCTCTCTTATTTAGGACTGACTATATCAAATCATAGACGAAAAAAAACGAACCCGAAGGTTCGCTTTTTATACATCTATTTATCTATCTGTCTATAAAGACAAATTAGATAGCAACGATGTTATGTGCTTGTGGGCCTTTTTGGCCTTGAGTTACAGTGAACTCAACTTCTTGGCCTTCAGCCAAAGTTTTGAAGCCTGAGCCAGTGATTTCGCTGTAATGAGCAAAAACGTCTGCGCCAGTTTCTGGAGCGATAAAGCCAAAACCTTTAGCTTCGTTGAACCACTTAACTGTACCTTTTTGAACGTCTGACATAATATAATCCTACTTTTAAATTTATTAATGGTCTAGTGACCGGTAACGCTTGCAAATAGCTACTGAACGATAAATATTAAAACGAAGGATTATAACTAATACTACGAGGTAATGATTTGGTGCAGAACTGCTCTTAAGCTTGGACATATTATAAGTCGAATATTCTCACATCGCAAGTCTTATCTCATGTTTTGTGTAATGAAAGGCAGCTTTTCGCTGCTATTTTGCGCCAATCACACTATTTTTGACGCATTGGGCAATCGGAATAAATATATCGCTACCCCACTACAAACGGCTGCCACTAACCATGCCATCCACATCATGTCGGCAGGTAAACGATAAAACAACATGGATGTTGAGATGGTCATCATAATAGTCGCTAGCCATTTGGCATATAAAGGTACGGCGCGGTGCGCTTCCCAGTCACGGACGTATTTGCCAAAGTATTTATGATTGATGAGCCAAAAATGAAAACGCCGCGAGCTACGCGCCCAGCAGCCTGCGGACAACAAGATAAAAGGCGCGGTCGGCATCACTGGCAATAACGCTCCGATGATACCCAACACAAAAAACAACCAACCCAATATGACAAATATCCAGCGCACTGTCGGACTGGTGGATTGGTTGGTCTTGGGTCGATAATAAAAGGTTTTTTTAGGTTTGGTCATAGAGGTTATGCGATTAGACGATATAGTAATAGAGAATAACAGCTACAGAGGTATTGTGTCTGTTATAAAACCGCTATTTATTATAAGTAGATTTGGTTAACGATGGATCTAAAAAACCGCTCACCTTATAGTGTCAGCGGTTTTTTATTTAGCTTAAATTAAATAATCAGATTATTGCTGCACGATATGATCGGTTCAATTTAAAAGTAGTACAAGGCAATCGTATGGTGAGGCAATAATACTTTTATAGTGGACTGACTATACCAAGTTGCTTGGCTTCTTTTAGCCAGCTTGGGAACTCCTCTAGCATGTTTTCATACAAGGCTTCTTCGCTGATATCATCCAAGTCATCGAGTTCAAAGAAATCACAATTATCAATCACGCGCCCTTCCATATCATCTAGTTTTTTGAGGATGCCATAACCACGACCACCCAAGCCCACAAACTGCCAGAATATCGGAAGTTTCGCCGCTTCCGTCATAACTCTGGTGATACCACGATTGTCATTCACCCCGCCATCACTGATAAATAGTACGTAGACAGGCACATCCAAGCCATCTTTTTGATAAAACTCCGTCACCGCTTTCATGACCTCTGCTTCGTTATTGATGCGCGGCCCAAGTTTCCATTTGCGCCAGCCGCCATGAGCGTTTTTAACAAAACCGTCGTAGTTATTCAGCCCAATCTCACCCAAGTACTGTGGATCTCGAGCAAACGCCCAGCAGTCTAGTGCTTGGTCGTCATCGAAGTTCACTGCCAATGGCAATATGCGATTAACCACTTCTTGCACGCGGCCTTTTTTGTACTGTCTGTTCATTGAGCCTGATGCATCTAGCACCAACGCGACCTTTGCGGTTAATTGCTGCAATTGACGTTTCTCAAGTGATACCGTGGCTTTTTTGGCCAAATTGACCAGTTTTGGTGCTTTGTCTAGCATGACCTTTTCTAATGACGGCTTTGTTTGCACTGGTGTGGCGGTTACGTCTGCTGCTTGCGTAGTGTCCTCTTCTACATCACCACCGAAATGCTGGACGATGGCGGCAAGTCCACCATTAAAGCCTTGCGCGACGTTAGATACTCGCCACACACCGCCTTTGCGATAAAGTTGCATCAACATACTGGCTTGCTGCTGGGCAAAGTCTGCTGCTTGATACTCTGCCTGTGCCTTTTGCGACTGTTGCCAAATGCCAATCTCCAACGATTGAATTTGATTGAGCGGTGTGTCGGCTGATAATACAAAAAACAAGCTGTCTATATTAGTCGCCAGTTTGGATAAATTAACTTCAAACTCAGCTTGGATACCTTTACTCACCGTTGGCTGCGACTCGTAATGGGTGAGCTTGATTTGCCCGCATGGTGAGGTTGGCTGATTATAAAACACCATGTAATCATCATTGATCAGTTTGCCAGCTGCGTCTAACCCAAAGCAGCTGATGTCCATCTCTATTGGGCTTTGGCGAGTGAACTTGAGCTTGATAGGTGCGGTATCGTCAATAGCGAGGTTGCTTAAAGGCGCGCGTTGTCCGACGGTGAGATGATTCATGGTGTTCCTTACGTGAAAATGTTATTCCTTTAGAGATAATAGACTAATTACTGAAATTAAAAAACCGCTACAGTGTTTGCTGTGGCGGTTTTTTACTTAGTAATAATAGAATGTGGCAATTATTCTTACACTGCTCCAAGTTGGTACGCCTCTAACTATATATTTAGAATATATATAATTATGATGCAAGCTGTATAATACTATTAAATATAGAGTATTTGCTATGTTCATCAAAAGCTAGCATCAAATCCTTTTCAACTCTATCTCTATTAAATCTATTACCTTGGATATTATCAGATTCACGTAAGTAAACTGCTAAGACATTACTGCAATCATGACCACAACACAATTGTTTATTGTCGTAATTTGAAGAGGAATATTGATCATATAAATTAATTAAAGTTTGTTTGTTGACCGAAGTAGAAGATGAAGCAAGTAGTTTATCTAATAAAAAATCTATATTGATAGATAAGCATTTATTTTCAAAAACAATAAAGTCACTAAATGTCAGCGCTTTAAATCTCAGTCCAAAATTATTGTCCAAATTAATGAGCCTAAGAGTTCCTATAACTTCACATGCACTAATAACCTCTGTCAACATCTTATTAGAAAAATCTATATTATTATTTATAGCTTTCTGATTAATAATTTTTGTGAAAGCTGAAGAAAATAACATCATAATTTCTATATCATGATAATCTGTAACTAGAACCCCGTATGCTAGATGGGTTTGTGCCTCTCCCTTGATATGATCGAAGTCAGCATCGCATACAGCATATACTCTATCCGAGTAGTCACTATATAAACCTTTCATAACATCAATTACATTTTTCTTACCCTCGAGTGGTATTAACTTTATTATATCTTCGTTTACTATATTCCTAAAAAGCATTATGTCAGACTGACCTTCAACATATAAGGTTATTCTTTCGTATTGAGGATGAGAGACACTCATTCTAAAATCATTGATAACTGCATTAGGATCTGATGAAAAGTGTTTTAACAAACTCATTGATCCATTACCTCTTGTTCTCTCAGGTCAGCCAAATCTATTGTAGAGTTCCACTTATCTCCAATTATCTGAGGGGAGTGAGTAGCAATTATTGATTTTATATTATTGATTTTAGAAACTTCTACTAGGTCTTCCATGAACTGCTTTTGCCAAACAACATGTAGTGAAATTTCTGGCTCATCTATCAAAACAAGAGTTTGTGGCTCGGTGTTAAAAATTAATTGATACAAGAGAACTACTTGATGTTGTTCACCAGAAGAAAGCTTAGAAAGACTGAGTAATTTTTCTTCACCATCGCATGCCTCCATATTACTGTCTAACCTCACGAAGTAAAAACCTCGACGAGAGTTTACTTTAACTTTTTTAAATATTAACTTTCTATTAAGTACTTCAACGAAGGTATTAATTTTTTCATAAATATCATCAAAGCTTGA
>NZ_JBQSXG010000087.1:0-13043 GCF_052378005.1 Psychrobacter sp. AOP31-B2-9 | reverse complement strand
ATTTTTTATCTATAGCTTGGTTGTCTATGTTCAATATCTTTTCTACTATGGCTTTTTTAGCAATGGATGGCTATAGTATTTATCAGAATATTCATAACTAGACATAACAGAGCGCTACTAGCTTATCAAAGCTGTGATCTAGATAAGATAGAAATCGGCGATAATGCGCATGTTTTACTTATTTTAAAATATATTAAAGGACATTTTATGCGACCAGTGGTGTTGTGTTTTTCAGGATTGGATCCTTCAGGCGGGGCTGGATTACAAGCAGACATTGAAGCCATCGGCCAAGCAGGTGCTCATGCAGCTATCGCCTGCACGGCAATTACTATACAAAACTCACAGCAGGTATTTGGCTTTGATGCTTGTGCTGCAAGCTTGGTAAAACAGCAAGCTGAAGCAGTGCTCGGTGATTTACCTGTCAGTGTCATTAAGTCAGGTATGCTAGGTACCACAGATAACATTGCCATGCTGACTCAATTGTTTGCCAAGCAGGTTATCACTGCTGATACACCTTTTGTGTTAGACCCAGTATTGGTCGCCAATAGCGGTGGCAGCTTGGGTGATGAGCAAACCTTAGTCACTGCGTTTAGAGCACTGCTCCCCTATGCAACCTTAATCACCCCAAATACTCATGAGCTACGTGCCTTAAGTGGTGAGCAAGACTTACATATTGGTGCGCAAAAACTATGTGCCCAAGGTACCCATGCCGTGTTGGTCAAAACATCACATGATTTTGATAGCGGTGATATCAAGCAATATCTATATGTGAAAGGTGAAATGGTACACCAGAGCACTTTGCCGCGCTTAGCAGGTGAGTTTCACGGCTCAGGCTGCTCATTAGCCAGCTTTATCGCTGGACGCTTAGCGTTGAGCGACGACCTTGTTGATGCAGTGAAGGCCGCAGACAACTGGATTACTCAAACACTACGCGCAGCTGATGCACCGCACCCTGATGATAGCAATGCCCAATTGATACCCAATCGTTTTTTTCACCACTGATTTGCTCTGTGCTTATTAAACAATAAGTAGATATAAAAAAGGTGCTCTATCTATATAGAGCGCCTTTTTTTGGGCTACCAATCATTCTTAGAGAGTGTTAGGTCTTGATTTAACCTAACATGGGCACAAAGCTCGCTGCCAAACCACCTATAAATATCTCAAGTAAATAGAACGCCAAGAAAGCTACCATCGGTGATAAATCAAGCATGCCTAAGTTTGGTGTAATACGACGAAACGGTGCCAAGATTGGCTCTGCAAGATTAATAATAATACCAATAATCGGATGCTGAGATTGCGTAAATACGACAATCCAACTAACGATAATAGACCCGATCACCAAGTAGCGACACATACGCAAAAAGTCTAGAACCAAGCTAGTAGTACCAGTAAAAAATAACGGTACAGGAGCAATACCATGGTGCGTCAATGCTGCTTTACCAGAGATGTCAATCAAACGGATCAAAAACATCAGTACAATCGCCGCAATACTGATACGACCTTGACCAACGGTTGGAAAAATACGCCCAAAGACATCGACGATATGAGTCGCTTTATAAGCAGGTGCAATCATAGGATTACTGGCATCCATACCCGCAAACTGCAGCATAAAACGAATAAATACCAACATCATGGCGAAGGTGGTGACCAAATCAAAGATTTGAAATAACATATTGTTCATGAAGTGCTACTCTATGTGACATTATTAACAGGTCTTAAGATGACAAACGTCATGGTCAGATACTTGGTATTACTGCTTAGGCGTATCATTGCAAAATAGACAATGACACACCTCAGGTATGCAGAACTATTTGCTCATCTCTTCACTAAGCGCTTGGCTACGGTCAGAGCAAGCTTTCATAGCCTCACCAATTTGGCGGCCGATCTCATTGGCTTGCATCGATTCAACTGCGGCTTGAGTCGTACCTTTAGGCGAGGTAACCTGACGGCGTAATTCAGCAGGTGCGTCGTCACTATTCATTGCCATTTTTGCAGCGCCTAGCATGGTTTGCATCGCCAATGCTGACGCTTGTTCTTTGTCTAGACCTAACGCAACTGCGCCATCGATCATGGACTCAAGAAAGTAGAACATATAAGCTGGCGCTGACCCCGATACGGCAGTTACTGCATGCATCTGCTCTTCGTCATTGACCCAAATAACCAACCCAGAAGCCTCTAACACTGCGGTTGCTAGCTGCTTTTGTTCCGCAGAAATATCGCCAGTACCATACAGCCCTGTCGCACCCATTTGAATCATAGAAGGCGTGTTTGGCATCGCACGCACAATATTATCGTAACCACCTAACATGTCAGATAAAAGTGCGGTCGACAATCCTGCTGCTACCGAAATCACCAGCTGATTGTCTAAAGCATCTGCAAACTCACCAACGACCTGTCTCATGACTTGTGGCTTGACCGCCAGTATGACGACGTCTGCGCCAGTTACAGCAGCTTTGGGGTTTTTGCTGGCATCAACCGTATTCATTTGCTGCTTATCATACTGCGCACGTGTCTCTTCGCTAGGCGCTGATACCGTAATAAGCTCAGGCTTGACACCGCAGCCAATCAGACCGCTAATAAGCGCTCTTGCCATGTTGCCGCCACCGATAAAACTTATTTTTTTATTGTCTAATACTGACATTGCTACTCCCTTTTGCCAAAACTTAAAAATACTCAAACTAACATAAGCTTATGTAAAATGACGTCCAGTTTATCATACTGCTACTGGAGCCGTTTGATAAATTCAATAAGCCATCACTGTCAATATATTATAAAAAACTCAATAAACTAAAAGACTTTAATGCCACTATCAAACGACTCCTGAAGCCTCATTAGGCCTAGGGTTTTGCATTCAGATTTAGCTTGCTTACTATCAGTTTGGTCAATTGATTACCAAAAGTTAATTTATCTATATTTGAGTCATCAGCATTTGAGGTAATACTACTCAATAACCAACTCTCAAAAGGCGATATCAACAATAAAGGCAACTCCACAGGCAATGACTCTTTGCTCGCTGGCAAAACAACACTAATCACGATCAAACTTTCACGCAACCATGATGGAATACCGAGCGTTTGATAGAGCTTCTTGCCAGATTGTGGGCGAGATGCTAGGGCTGTTTTTACGCGCTGATGACGAAGTAATGGGGTTATTTTTAATACCGCTGGGCTTACAGTCTCAAGCACTACTGCATCCTTATCACTGTTCAATAATTCTTTATTACTGTTCAATAGTGCTTTATCACCAGCTAGTAGGACTTGATCCAATGCATCTGTCTGAAGCTGTAATTGCCACTTGATACTTTGACCATGACGTACGGTCATACATACAGGTCGGTCAACCGCGACATCCATATCAGGTAAAGAAGGCTGAGGTAATATCTGCATTTGCTCCTTCAGCGGTATCTCAAACCATGCCAACCATTCACAGCTCAGCCTGTACAACTGCTGACGGTATCGACGGATAGTATAGGCGCGTTTGCGACCTTGCCAAAACAGCTTCGTCTGATGGTTTTGGTCAGTGCGCTGTGCTAAGTTCAATACATCATCTATCAGTTGTTTCGCAGGCGGTAACGGTTCGTCTTGACCAAGCCAATAGTGCAATAATTGACGTTGGCGATAAAGTGGCAATCTTTGTAGCTTATCTATATTTAACACATGCTGTACAGGTGGTAGCTGTAATGATGGCACTATTGTCTGCTGTAAATCCTCTACCGCTTGTGCGCTAATAATTGACTGCGCATCACGCAGTAACTGTGCGCTACGAGCAATATTATCAATTACATTGGAATTATATTGTGCCAATGCGGGCATGACATCACGGCGCAGTCCACTACGGACATTATCACCAGTATCATTGGTTGGGTCATCAATATATGGTAACTGTAAGCGCGTGGCGTAGGCACTAATATCAGCGCGCTGTATAGTGAGCCAAGGTCGCCATAATACGATACGATGTGCGCCCTGTGTGTGTACACTCCACGGCTGCATACCTGACAGCCCATTTACTCCAGCCCCTTGAATTAATCGCATCAGTACCGTTTCTGCTTGGTCGTCGGCGTGATGCGCTAACAATAAAACATCATCTTGGTTAAGACATGCGCGCATCACATCATAACGGGCCTGCCGCGCCGCTTGCTCATCATGACCGTTCACTTGCGCTTGTAAAACTTGACACGGTATCTGTTGCATCGCTGCCCAATCAGCGACATGTGTTGCCCAAGTCCCACTATCTGCTTGCAGGCCATGATTCACATGTAAAAGCTGTGGTAAAAATGACAGTTTACCTTGTCGATAAAGCTGCACACACAGTGCGGCTAATGCCAATGAATCACGGCCACCACTACAGGCTAGCCAAATGCGGCGTCCGTGTAGCTGTTCACTGTACTCAGCCATGCTATCTAAAAACGCCACTGCTAGCTTAGCATCAACAGGTAATTCAGCGATTGGCTTGATAGCGTAAGAGAGGATTGCACTGCTGGTCATAGTCAGCCTTATTTGCTTGCTATTATTTGTGGAGTTACTAGGGTAATCAAAACACAGACTTATCGACACAAAAAAACGCGCCATTAAATGACACGTTTTTATTTTAACACTAAGCTCAATATCTAATATTAAATGCCACGTATTCGTTACGTTTAATATCAGGTTGATGCAATACTAGCCGACTAGGCAGGTAACATCACTTCAGAGTTGAATGATTTAAGTTTTTGGTAACGTAGCTCGCAACGCTCTTGTGCATCCAAATCTTTGAGCTCATCTAATTGCTCAGCAATAAGAGCTTTTAATGCATTCATAACAGGTTGCGGCTGCACATGTGCGCCCTCGCCTTCTTCAATTACTGCATCAATCAAACCCATTTGATATAGATTGATAGCATTTAACTTAAGTGCCTCACTGGCATCTTGTGCTTTTTCAGCTGTTTTCCACAAGATAGAAGCACAACCTTCAGGAGAGATAACCGAGTAGATACTGTTTTGCAGCATATTTACTTTATCACCCACACCGATGGCTAATGCACCACCTGAACCGCCTTCGCCGATAATGGTCACAATGATAGGCACTTTTAAGCTGGAAAATACTGCGATACTTTCTGCGATGGCTTGCGCCTGTCCACGTTCTTCAGCACCGATTCCAGGATATGCACCTTGGGTATCCACAAAAGTCATTACAGGAATATTAAAGCGTTCAGCCATTTTGACCAAACGAATCACTTTGCGATAACCTTCTGGATTTGCCATACCGAAGTTATGAGCAATCCGCTCACGAGTACTACGGCCGCGATGCTGACCAATAACCATCACAGGCTGACCGTCAAAACGAGCCAAACCACCCAGTATTGCTTTATCATCAGCATAAGCACGATCGCCATGCAACTCATCAAACTCGGTAAACAGCTGATTAACATAGTCCATAAATAATGGACGCTTGGCATGTCGTGCAAGCTGCACACTATCCCAGACAGTGCTCATAGACCTTTCCCTTTAATAATTATATTCAACAATGGCATCATTATCGATGTTCAGACAATAAAAGTACAGTTGTAAACTCAATAAAGGCTATAGTAGCACATCTTATATGGTATGACATTATCGACAGAGCTGCTTTTGTTACGGCAAACTGTAGCTTAATACTCACAACAGTAATTTTTATTGTCCCTAAGCTTCGACTACGCTCAGCTTCACGCCCCACTTAGCGAACTGATCAACCTCAGTATGTAGATCAGGCAATAAGAAGGCGTAGTGCTCACTACTATTGGTAACGGTAATTTGCCAACAGTTATCATCCACAACTGTTAATTGTAATTCTGGCAATTCATAATCACTGCGGCTATGATGCGCCAGTACTGCCAACCGTAATAGTAAGCAAAGATACACGAGCTGATCACCACCGATAGTACAGGTTTGCTCAAGCATATCGGCTTTGAGCTTACGGCGATGATTGAGCATTAACTGCGCCATACGTTTTTGATCGACTTGCGAAAACCCTGGAATATCTGAATATTCGAGCAAATAAGCACTGTGCTTATGGTAACTACTATGACTGATCGCCAGTCCTATCTCATGCAAAAACGCGGCACGTCTGAGCAAATCACCGTCATCGCTACTGAGATCAAGCTTTTCCTGCACCTGATCAAACAAATGACGGCTGGTCTTGACAACTTGCTTAGCTTGCTTTTTGTCGCCTGAATAGCGTTTTATTAGTGCTAACACACTACGGTCACGCACATCTTCGCTAACAAAGCGGCCAAGCATATCGTACATCACCCCTTCACGTAGCGCACCATCTGAATAAGTAATGGTCTCAACACCTAGCACCTTCATGACTGCACGCAATACGGCAACACCTGCTGGAAATACTGCTTTACGATGTTCTTTAACACCTTCTAAATTAATATCACTAACGTTACCAATCTTAGTCAGCAGCTTTTCTAGTTTTTTGACACCTTTATAAGTGATACGCTCCTGCTCATCAGCCCACCCTTTAGACACTAAAACATTACGTACTGCTTTGATCGTGCCGCTTGAGCCAACCACACTACTCCAGCCTGTTTTTTGATAACGACCATTAATAGCCAACACTTCTTTGCGCGCGCCCGAAATAGCACTGTTAAAAGCCTCTTTAGTAACCAGTCCGTCAGCAAAGTATTTTTGTGTAAAAGAAACACAGCCCATCTGCAAGCTTTCGGTTAATAGCGGATCGAACTCTTGACCGATAATAAACTCTGTCGAGCCACCACCAATGTCCATCACTAAGCGTTTATCGCTACTAGCATTGGTATGCGAGACTCCCAAGTAAATCAGCCTCGCTTCTTCACGTCCTGCAATGATCTCAATAGGCTTTGGCAAAATCTTATTAGCACGTGCAATAAAATCATTTGCATTTTTGGCTTGTCGCAATGCGTTGGTCGCTACGATTCGAATACGCTCAGGTGGCACCGAGTCTAAACGTGCCACGAAACGGCTCAAACACTCAAGCCCGCGCTTTTCGGCTGCCGCACTTAAAATTTTATTTTCGTCCAATCCCGCAGCGAGCTGCACCTTTTCAGACATAGAGACTACTTTTCGCACCTCACCATGATCAAGACGCGCAATGGCTAAGTGAAAACTGTTGGAACCAATATCAATGGCTGCCATCATTTCGTCATCAGCAAGTGGTAGGTTTGTAAGGTGTTCAATAGGCATAAGTGACATCGTTACCGTGTAAGATAAATGAAAGAACAGAAGCTAGCATCAGAAAATTAGTGTGCAAACATCACAAGTACAAAAGACAGCGAAACCCACACACATCAATAAGGTTTTGCCATTAAAGCATTTATGCCAAACACTGGCAAGTGACGCAAAATCAAGCTGAAATCGCAAGCACATCATAAGCTACTTGATAAAATCCAACGTCACATCTAATACTTGTGTTAATAATATTGGTTTGCTACATTGAAAGCCACTCATATTATAATAAATAACAGTGACTTACTGACTATTTATAAGTATGCAGCAAATAAAAGGATTTTTAAGGCGTATGGAGTGCTTGTCAATTAGCAATAGCCATTTAACTTTGTACTATATCAGCCATTAGCAAGGAAGCTAAAAATGAACCAAACTGCCACACAAAGTAAGGTCAAAGCCACTGGTGCTCAATCTAGCAAGAGTATAATGAAAGCTAGTACACCCATCAAACAAAAATTTTATGATTTCTACTTGGACGAGCATCAAAACATGGCGTGCCGAAGATTGCACTTCGCAGGCAGTAGTTTTGGCTTATTAGGCTTGGCAAAATCAATAAAAGACCGCTCACCAAAACCAGTATTAAAAGGGATTGCCGCAGGATATGCTTGCGCGTGGGTTGGGCATTTTTTCTTTGAAAAAAACAAACCAGCTTCTTTTAAGTTTCCATTAAAAAGCTTTGCCAGTGATTTTCGAATGTATAGCGATGTGCTACGTGGTAACTTGAGTCTAAAAGACCGTAAGTTTGATAAAGCACGATAAAATTCAATGCTTGGTTATTGTCCGCTCATCTCAGACTAATACAACTTTTTATCTATTTTATAGACGAAGAAATCATGGTTTTTGCTAGGGTCTGTTGAACATTTAAATATTAGGGCATAAAAAAACCAGCACAGTGGCTGGTTTTTATTTTAATGCCGAAAGCGATTACTTATAAAGCTAAGCCTTTGCCATTTCTGCAAATATCTCATCAGCAGCTTTGATTGACGCATCAATATCTTCATCGCTATGCTTGATTGACATAAAACCTGCTTCATAGGCAGATGGTGCCAAATAAATACCACGATCCAGCATACCGTGGAAGAAAGTATTAAACACTTCCATATCGCACTCTGTCACGTCATCAAAGTTGCTAGGTGTATCAGTCGCTGCGTCTTTGACGAAGAACATGCCAAACATGCCACCCAGTTTATTGGTGCGTAGGTTGATACCATGCTTATCGGCAGCCTCTTGAAAACCGTCTACTAGACGATCTACTTTCGCTGCCAATTCATCATAAAAACCTTCTACCGTTAAGTCTTCAAACATAGCGATACCAGCACGCATTGCTAACGGGTTACCTGATAACGTGCCAGCTTGATAGACACCACCAAGTGGGGCGATACAAGACATAACGGCTTCCTTACCACCGAAAGCACCAACTGGTAGACCTGCACCGATGATTTTACCAAAGCAAGTCAAATCAGGAGTAATACCGAAGTGTGCTTGTGCGCCGCCAAGACCAACACGGAAGCCAGTCATCACTTCATCAAAAATCAATACCGCACCATTAGCAGTACATTCGGCACGCAACGTATCATGGAAGTCTTGTGTTGGAATGACCATGTTCATGTTACCAGCGATTGGCTCTAAGATAACACAGGCAATCTCTTCGCCCCATTTTGCAAAACAATCCTTAATCGCTTGTGGGTCATTATAAGGAATCGTAATCGTGTGCTTGGCAAAGTCAGCTGGAACACCTTTTGATGTTGGCTCACCAATATCAAGCATGCCTGAGCCCGCTTTTACCAATAAGCTGTCTGAGTGACCATGATAGCAACCTTCAAACTTAACGATTTTGTCACGCTGCGTATAGCCACGAGCCAAGCGAATCGCGCTCATGGTTGCTTCTGTCCCAGAGCTGGTCATACGAATCATCTCCACACTAGGAACAATTTCGCAAATTTTATCAGCCACGGTGGTTTCAAATGGCGTAGGCGTACCAAAACTTAAGCCATCATCGGCTGCTTTTTTAACGGCATCGATTACTTTGGGATGCGCATGGCCTAAAATCATTGGTCCCCAAGACCCAACATAATCAATATAGGCGTTGTCTTCAGTGTCATAAATTTTACTGCCGTTGGCACGGTGCATAAAAATAGGCGTGCCACCTACCCCAGCAAACGCGCGAACAGGTGAGTTAACGCCGCCCGGAATATGCTTGCGAGCTTGGGCAAAAAGTTGTTCGTTTTTAGTACTCATAGTCATGACTCTTTATTATATTGATAAAAAATATCGATTAAACGGCTTGGTGCGCCTATCTTAACAAAAAAAAGTGAGCTCATCTGAGCTCACTTTGTATCTAACCAATAAAACCTATTATAAAAACAGCTATCATTCAGGCGCTTTACCAGAATAATTGACCACTGCTTTACTCAGGTAGTTTCTCAGGTTCAGGTGTTTCCTGCTGTTTCTGTTTAGGAGAAAATGACTCTAAGCGACCTTGCTCATGCTCTAACCAAATTGCATTAACAATGGCCAATAACACCGCGAATCCTAACCCCAATACCCAGGCGAAATACCACATATTGTTCTCTCCAAATTAGTAGACCGTTTAGTAAAGCGTGTGATCATTTTCACGGATATAAGCGGCAGTGACTTTACCGCGCATGACGCTATACGCCCAACTGGTATAGATCACAATGAGTGGTACAAAAATAGCCACAGCATAGAGCATAATCATTAGTGTTAAGTGACTAGAGACACTATCCCAAATCGTCAAGCTAGAGTTTGGAAAGGTTGATGATGGCATAATGAATGGGAATAATGCGATACCTGCCGTCATGATAACACCTAATACGGCAATACTTGAGCTAACAAACGCTGTCAGTGTTTTGCCGATTTTTAATAACATAGCCGTTACTAATGCCATCAATACACCCAATGCAGGGAAGACCCACGCCACTGGATAAGTCGCAAAGTTAGTCATCCAACCACCAGGCTGCGAAACCACTTCTTTGCTAAGCACATTCGGTAAGCCAGCTGGATCAATTGTTGATGTAATGACATAACCATCAAGCGTTTGTACCCAAAATCCAGCGCCAACAAACAATGCCACCATCACCACAGCAGAAATCATGGTGTAACGAATCGTACGTGTCTGAATAAGACCTTCTGTACGATGCGCTAAATAGGTACCGCCTTGCATGATTAACATGGTAGCACTGACTAAACCACAAAGAATAGCAAATGGACTTAATAGTTGCCAAAAATTGCCTGTATAAGTCGATCGTAACGTATTATCAAAGCTAAATGGCACACCCAAAAATAGATTACCAAAAGCAACACCGAAGACCACTGCAGGTACAAATGAGCCTACAAACAGTCCCCAGTCCCAGGCGTTACGCCATCTTTGATCTTTAACCATGCTACGGTACTTAAACCCAACTGGTCGAAAAAATAGTGCCCATAGAACTGCCATCATCGCCCAATAAAAACCACTGAACGCCGTTGCATACACCATCGGCCAAGCAGCAAATAATGCACCACCTGCAGTAATAAACCAAACTTGGTTGCCTTCCCAATGTGGTCCAATCGTATTAATAACTAGACGGCGTTCTTCATCATTTTTACCAATGAATGGCAACAGGGTACAAACCCCCATATCATGCCCATCCATAATGGCAAAACCAATTAGCAGTACACCAACGATCAGCCACCACATTATTTTTAATGTTTCATAATCAAACAACATGAGTCACCTCCTGATCCGCGGCAGTCGGCGTTACATTGCGAGGTGTCTCGCCATCATAACGTCCTGTACCCAAACTTGCTGGCCCTAACTTCACGTATTTAATCATCAAGTACATCTCGATAATCAACAAGACGGTATAAAACCCAACAAACCCAGCAAGCGACCAATAAACATTCGCCACACCGATATTCGATGTTGATACATAAGTTGGCAGTACACCATAAATAGTCCAAGGCTGACGACCATATTCAGCGACAAACCAACCAAGCTCAGCTGCTATCCAAGGTGCTGGTAACATCACAACAGCCCATTTAAGTAGCCATGTTTTTTCAGCAAACGTTCCTTTAAAAGTAAACCACAAGCTGGTTAAGAATAACGCCAACATTAAGAATCCAAGCCCTACCATGATACGGAAAGACCAAAACATCGGCGCTACCTTAGGAATGGTGTCATCTGCGGCTTTCTGAATCATTTCAGGTGTGGCCTGTGAGACATCAGCGGTATATTTTTTAAGTAGAAGTCCAAATCCTAAGTCATCTTTGACCTTATCAAACTCAGCCCTTAATGCCATATCATCTGGCGTTTCACGCAGTTGCTCTAATAGTCCTACCGCAGTGATACCAGTGGTAATGCGTTCACGGTTTAGCTCTTTAATATCATGTATACCAGGGATTTCTGTATCCAAAGAACGCGTACCGATCAGTCCCATCGCATAAGGAATCTGCACTTCCCAGTTATTTTTCTGCTCTTCTTCGTTAATACTAGCAATCAAATTGAACGGTGCTGGCGCAGGCTCAGTGTGCCACATCGCTTCCATCGTCGCCAATTTGGTTTGTTGGGCTTTACCAACGGAGTAGCCTGATTCATCACCCAATACAATCACACTACAAATAGACGCCAGACCAAAAGCCGCTGCTACCTGAAAACTGCGCTTGGCAAATTCAACGTCTCGTTTGCGCAGTAAGTATAAGGCTGAAATAGACAATACAAACAATGATCCCACGACATAACCTGCCGATACCGTATGTACAAATTTATTCTGGGCATCCGGGTTAAATAGAATGGCTGAAACATCAACCATTTCCATGCGCATGGTTTGATAATTAAATTCAGCACCGACAGGGCTTTGCATCCAGCCGTTGGCAATCAAAATCCATAATGCTGAAAGATTGGTTCCGACTGCCATCAAGACAGTAACAACTAAATGTTGAAAGCGAGACAGTCTGTCCCAACCAAAAAAGAATAACCCTACCATTGTGGATTCAAGAAAGAAGGCCATCAGCCCCTCAATGGCAAGCGGCGCACCAAAAATATCGCCTACATACTGTGAATAATAAGACCAGTTGGTGCCGAATTGAAACTCCATGGTGATGCCTGTCGTGACACCAAGCGCAAAGTTAATACCAAATAACTTGCCCCAATAACGCGTCATATCCTTCCACACTTGTAACCCTGTGGTTACATAGACAGCCTCCATAATCACCAGGAGCCAAACCATGCCTAACGTGAGTGGAATAAACAAAAAATGGTAAAGCGCTGTCACCGCAAACTGCAAGCGGGACATGTCTACTAGATGTTCAGTAATCATACCAAACTCCCTAAAAATAAGGGCTTACCAGCACAGTTCACTATCAAGACAAACACCCTGTATGTTATATCAGAGATATTTATCTATTGAATATATTCAATTAACTTAGCTACTAGCCCTGCGTTACCCATAAGATTGAGCCTTTTTGATACCAATATTCATTTATGTTTGTCATCACTATTCTTAAAAGCTGCAAACACTTGATTAAATACAAAGTAGTACCAAAAAAACCAACAAGAAGCGAAGCAATAACCACTCTATTAGCCCTAATAAAATGGCAATAAGATAAAAACAAAAATTCTAAACTATTAACAATTACAATATATTTAACAGTATAATGTTTAAGCTAAATCAACACAAGTATTTAAAACCACATAAAATATGTGGTTTTAAGCCTAGATTATTACATAGTTTACAGAAAATTACATCCGCGCCATAATGTCAGCACCCTAAATCAAAGCGGTTTAGACCCTGATAAGCCAAATACTATGAAGGCTTAC
>NZ_JBQSXG010000086.1:0-13523 GCF_052378005.1 Psychrobacter sp. AOP31-B2-9 | reverse complement strand
AATTATAATGGGCACTGCAAGATTTATTTATCATTTTTTTCTCATTACATGACTTTTATCATAACCATGTACCCACATTATAGTCAGTATTTATTCTAAACAGTTTGTTTCGCATATGAAACAAAAAAATATAAATAAGTCTGTAGTGTGATTTTGCATATTAACGAATTGATGCTATAGACTGCTTTAAGGCTAGGCGATTCATATGTATTAGAACGTCGTTACTATCATGGTATGACTAGGGCGTGTCCTCAATTCAATCGATAGCCATCTAAATGGGTTAAAAATGGCTAAATCTTGCCAAACGGCGTCAAATAGCTGACTAATATCTCGATATTATCTGCGCTATTTTCCTTGTTTGACTACAATTTATCTCATTTTTATTACCATTTTTAAAATGAGGACACACACTAAAAACTTTTCATTTGTTAATAAAATAAAAAAGCCAAACCACCGTTTGAGGGTAGCCTGGCTTTTGAGAATCAGTGTATTGCTAGTGTGTCGTTAAGGTCTTATTAGAAAGCTTAAAGTCGCACCGAGCATTCAGAATCGATTGCTAAATCTTATCAGTATCCTGCTGTACATTTTCTTGATGCGGCTGAGGTTTTTCGGGCATTTCAGATAGACCTTCGTCGGTAGTGTTTGACGATGCAGTATGGCGACTGTGATTATTACTCATACGCTCACTGAGATGTGATTCGGCATCACGATAGCGAGGGTCAAGGGCTTCTGTATCAGGATCTGATTCATTAAAATCTGTCTGCGTGCCTGTCTCTTCAGTCGTGTTTTGCTCACTGACCATTGCGACATCACCATCGTTCTCATAACCATGATTAGGATTGGCATCGCCGGTTTGTTCATCAGTATTTTGAGACGTATCAACGTTATCCTCTACAACCTCATTATCCGTTGCAACACCATGTTTGGCTTGTGCATTTTGCTTGAGCTGGGCATAGTCAGTCAGTTGCTGTACTGCATTGTCAAGAGTGTGAGGGTTAGAGCGTTCTTGCGCTTGTGATAAATGCTTATCAAACACATCGGTTAATAGTGAGTCAAAGCGGATAGCATTATACTGAATGAGAACTTCGGCTTCTTCTTCAGTGATGTCTTCGTTTTGACTGGCATAAACCACATGATCTTCAAACGTTAGCCCTTCAAAGCTGTCTTTGTGCTCAGCCTTTTTAAACTTCTGCCATAGGGGCTCGATATGGATAAGCGTTTGATAAGCATGTTCCATACGCCCAGTCACATCGTCTTCTTCGGTATTGTAATAAACCATGGTTTTGAGATAGTCGCGGAACGGGTTGGTCTCAAAGTCATCCATAAAGGTATCACCCAATTGACGTTTAAGCTCATCACTCGGCGGCGTAAATATACGACCTGTTGGGAACGTCACAAAGCCAACCAACTTGGCGGCCATTCGATTTGGGAAATTATCAAAGAAGGATAAAAATGCTTCTTGAATGGTGTATAAGCTGTTTTGTAGAGCAACTTCAGCATGTAAGCGTTCAGACTTCGATTTGCTACCATGCTCATAGAACTGCAAAATAGCCGTTGCGATAAACAAATGACTATGAATATCAGCTAAGCGTCCAGAGAGCATCTCTTTACGCTTTAAATCACCCGCCAGTAGTCCCAATGCCATATCAGCAGTCAAGGCAAAGCCTGCACTTAGGCGATTGATATGCTTGTAATAAGGACGAGTAAAGCTGTCTACGAAGCTAGGGGCGTTACCGCTACCACCGACATAACCTGCGACAAATGCTTTTGCCCCGCGGTTAAAGGTATAACCTAGATGTTTGAAAAATAGAACATCAAACTCTTTTAATGCGTTGGACTTGTCTTCGCTTTGTAGTAATTGCAGCTCATCAAATAGATAAGGGTGACAGCGCATCGCACCTTGACCAAATATCATCAATGAGCGCGTCAAGATGTTTGCACCCTCAACGGTGATAGAGACTGGAATCGCTTGATAAGGGGTCGCTAAGAAATTACGTGGTCCCATCTGTACCGCACGACCACCGACCACATCCATACCATCATTGACCACGCTACGCATGGTTTCGGTAGCATAGTATTTTGCCATTGCCGTCATGACCGATGGCGTACCGCCTTGGTTTAGCCCGCAAGTGACGAGATGACGAAACGCTTCTAGCATATAGGTATTACTGGCCATACGGCTGGTGGCATCTTGTATGCCTTCGAACTTACCGATAGAAATCTTAAACTGCTCGCGCACTTTAGCAAACGCACCAACAGACAAATAGGTCATTTCACTGGCTGAGGTGGATAAAGCTGGCAAGGAAATACCACGACCAACACCTAAGCATTCCATCAGCATGCGCCAACCACGTCCAGCGTTTTCGACGCCACCGATGATATAATCTAACGGTATAAAGACGTCTTTACCATCGACTGTGCCATTCATAAATGGTGAGCCGATTGGATTATGACGTGGTCCTATAATAACGCCTTCGTGGCTCGCAGGGATTAGCGCACAAGTAATGCCGTAATCGGTTTTCTCAGAATTGCCAAGCAGTCCTTCTGGGTCATGCATTTTAAATGCTAAGCCGACAACGGTAGCGATAGGTGCTAAAGTAATCCAGCGTTTGGAGAAGTTCATACGTAAGCCAAGCACTTGCTGACCTTCATGGATACCGTAGCAAACCACACCAGTATCAGGAATCGCACCTGCATCGGAGCCCGCCTCAGGGCCTGTCAAACCAAAACAGGGTATCTCATCACCTTTGGCCAAACCTGGGAGCCAGCGTTGTTTTTGCTCGTCCGTACCATAGTGCATGAGTAGCTCACCAGGGCCGAGCGAGTTTGGTACCATGCAAGTCACAGCGGCAGTAGGGGAGCGAGAGGCTATCTTACTCATGATACGGCTTTGCGCATACGAGCTAAAATCCAATCCTCCGAACTCTTTTGGAATGATGAGACCTAAGAAGCCATTGGCTTTGATAAATTGCCACGCTTGTGGTGACAGCTCTTTGTCTTCATGCTGAATTTTCCATTCATCTAGCATGGTGCACAATACTTCCACCTCATTATCCATAAAGCTTTGTTCTTCTGCCGATAGCTCTGGGTACGGATAGGCTGCAAAGGTGTCCCAATTGGGCGCACCCATAAATAACTCTTTTTCCCACCAACTGGTACCAGAGTCGAGGGCTTCACGCTCAGTATCACTCATGCTTGGCATCGCGCCGCCCAAGGCCTTATAAACTGGCTTGGTGACTAACGACTGGCGCAATGGTGTGATGAGTAGCACTAAGCAGAGTAAAGCTATAGGTATACCTAAGATCAGCGACCATGGACTGAGCAAGGCGGTAGCGATTACGATAATGATAGCAATAACGCTGCCAGTGACACGTGATAAGGATAACAAAAAGATGGTCAAAACCATGGCTAATTGAATGATGATTGCTAAGATGAATAAGCCAATTACCATGACTGTCTCCTTTATAACGCTGAACCAAAAGCGTGAAATTATATGACTAGGAATGTTTTAAGCTAGATAGTTGTTATTTTTTCGGACGTTTAGCGGCCTTATCGTTAAGTGAATCTCGCCACCAATAATTGGTTTTGAATTCCAATTAGGAAAAGGCAAATAAAAGATAAAGCTAGCTACCAATATGAAACAGTTGTCGATGACTATCAACGGTTAAAATGCTACGCTGTGTCGATGATATGTATCAAGCGCCATAAAGTATATAGCTAGTAGGACCAACGACCAAATAAGTCAGATAAAGCTAACCAAAAGGCGCTAAGCAGCTTTCAGCATAGGATAGCGTCTCATTACGTCCTACGATGATATGATCGATTAGTGATATATCTAACAGGTCGCAGGCTTTTTTTAACTCATAGGTAAGCAAGTTATCTGCCGTCGATGGTGTGGCATCGGTATGAGGATGATTGTGGGCAATGATAAGTTGGCTAGCCGCGTGGCTTAATGCATGTCGCAGCACATGTTTGATACAAACGGAACAAGATGAAATGCCGCCTGTGAATAGTATCTCGAAGTTTAACAGATTGAGCGCATTATCTAGACAAAGCACCGCAAAAACCTCGCGGTGCTCACCACGTAATTGGGTGCTAATATAGTCTTTGACTGCTTGCGAGCGTCCAAGCGCTTGGCCTGTTTTTAGTTGACTGTCTAAATAACGCGTGCCCATCTCAAGCGAGGCCAATATCTGTGAGTATTTTGCAGGCCCAATGCCGTGACAAGCGAGGACGGTTTCTTGAGGCGCTGCCAATAGTTCGGCTAAGCTACCGAATTGCTCGATTAAGTGACGAGCCAATTCAATCGCTGACTGTGATTGGGTGCCAGTACGCAGAAATATCGCTAATATCTCCGCGTCGGACAAATGGGCAGCACCAAATTTTAATAGTTTTTCACGTGGTCGGTCATCTTCGTGCCAGTCTTTGATCGCCATTGTCACTCCTTGAAAATGGATTACTGCCGGATATATTTAGTAAATATCGAAATTCTTACCCAACTTATCTCATAATTGTTACTATAAGCGCAATTCTATCTTTCAACTTTTTTATTGTTGCCCTGCTTATGTCTAATATCGTGCTTGCTATCACTGGCGGTATCGCCGCTTATAAATCTGCCGTATTTGCCCGCTTATTGATTAAGGCAGGCTTTGATGTGCGCGTTATTATGACTACAGGCGCACAGGCTTTTATCACCCCACTGACACTGCAAGCGCTAACTGGTAATGAGGTGCACACCTCATTATTAGATGAGCATGCTGAAGCAGGCATGGGGCATATTGAGCTGGCGAAATGGGCTGATTTAATCGTTATCGCACCAGCTTCTGCCAATACGCTGGCACGTCTCGCTATGGGTATGGCAGATGATCTTCTGACGACGGTGTGCCTTGCGACGACGGCACCAGTTATCGTTGCACCTGCCATGAATCAGCAGATGTGGGCGCATCCAGCGGTCAACCTAAACGTGCAAACCTTGCGCGATATGAATTATCAGATTATTCAGCCCGCGAGTGGTGAGCAAGCATGCGGTGATGTGGGAGCAGGGCGTTTGCCTGAGCCTGAGCAGCTATTGGACGAGGTGTTGCTATTCAATGCGATGCAAACGACACCGCAACTGCTCGAAGGTAGGAGAGTCGTGATTACCGCAGGGCCAACGGTTGAAGCTATTGACCCTGTGAGGTATCTGTCTAATCACTCCACCGGAAAGATGGGCTTTGCTTTGGCGCGTGCCTGCGTGGCGGCTGGTGCAGAGGTGATTTTGATTACGGGTGGCAAGGTATCACTATCGACGCCGCTCAATGTTACACGTATAGATGTATTATCAGCGAAAGAGATGTTGTTAGTAGCGCAGCAATGTGTGGACGGTACTCATGCGGCATTGTTATTTGAGCCATCTGATGATGCAGAGGAACATACTCATTCACACGACCATCATCACGGCGGTTGCGGTTGCGGTTGCGGTTGCGGTTGCGGAGATGAGCATGATGTTGCTGTCACTACCTCCGGTGATAGCGTGAGAATGGCAGATGTTTTTATTGCAACCGCTGCTGTCGCTGACTATCGTACCGAAGAAGCTGCACCACAAAAAATCAAAAAAACGCAAGACGTGATGACGCTCAATTTGGTTAAAAACCCTGACATTTTAGCAACGATTTCACTGGCGCATCCAGAGTTGTTTGTTGTTGGTTTTGCGGCAGAAACCCAAGATGTCGAGCACTATGCGCGTGGTAAGCTTGTTTCTAAAAATTTAGATCTGATTGCTTGCAACGATGTTTCGCGACCAGATATTGGTTTTGCTAGCGATGATAATGCCATGCAAGTGTTTTTCTCAGAGCATTATAAAAACGATAGCATCACGCTTGAAAAAGCGAGCAAGGATAAAATTGCTGAGCAATTGGCTAGCATTATTGGTGAGACGATATCTCAGCGTCACAATCGCTAGTGATATGGTCAAGCGACTATAGACAGGTGATAGAAATGTGTTGGTGTGAAGCTTGTTTGATTCGCTTCATTTTATTTTACGACTGTTTTTAAGATGAAAACACGCTCTCGTGTTATTGCTATATATAAAATAAAAAAGCTGAAGTGATATGACAGGTCTAATGGATGTAGCGGGTAACGATAGTACGCAGATGTTGTGGCTGATTGTGATATTTGCGATGGCATCATTGCTACATGGCATTAGTGGGTTAGGGGTGACGTTGGTGACCACCACGGCACTTGCTAGCATGTATCCATTGCCCCATGCCATTGTATTGGTCATCTTTCCCTCATTATTACTCAATGCGATGACCTGGCTAGCGGGTGGTGGTCGTACGATTTGGCAAAATTTTATCTATTATGGCAGACGGTATTGGCTGCTTGCTTTAACGAGTTTGCTTGGCAGTATCGTAGGCGCAAAGCTACTGCTATGGATAGATAGTGCTTATATTTTATTGCTATTAGCAGCGGTTATTGGGTTTTATGTCATCAGTAGCTTACTCGGCAAGCAAGTTCGTTTGCCAGATACCAAGCCTGTACTGATTATGGTTGGTTTTAGTGCTGGTGTTGTTGGCGGTGCGACCAATGCGATGTCGACCATACTGATGATGTACTTACTATCTGCCAGTGATGATAAACATACCATCGCGAAAGTCGGTAACATGTGTTACTTTTTAGGAAAAATCGCTCAAATTATCGTATTACGTGAGCCTATCATGGCACTGAGTAGCGGTGAGTGGCAGCTGATTGCTGTGCTGAGTGTTTTGTCTGTCGCCACTTTATTGGTTGGAATTCGCTTACGTCGTTATTTACCGCAAGCACGTTTTCGTCAGCTTATTTTAGTGATTTTAACCGTACTTGGTATTCGTGTGGGTTGGCAGGGTATTGCTGATTTTTTCTAGCAACATGGTCTAAAGCTGCCCAATATGAGCGATTGCGCAATTTTTATAAGTCAGCGCCTTTCCCAAAAAATATCTGCTGCGCCAAACGAAACGTATTGCAATGCGCCTCAACCACGTCTTCGATGTCTTCTGAATAACCACCACCCATCACGATAGCAACAGGAATGTTGGCGGCTTTGGCTTGGCTCAATACGTAATGATCACGTGCCTTGCAGCCTTCTATTGTCAGTCCCAACTTTCCTAATTTATCGGTCGCTAGTACATCCACCGCTGACTGATAAAACATCATATCTGGCGAAAACTCTGCTATTAATCGCGGCAAGGTTTCTTGTAATATCTGCAAATATTCTGCGTCACCTGCATCGTTATCAAGCTCAATATCTAGATCTGATACTTGTTTGCGAAAAGGATAGTTCTTTGCGCCATGCATGCTAAACACGAATACGCGTGGTTCGTCTGCCATGATACTGGCATTGCCATTACCTTGATGCACGTCCAAATCAACAATCAAAATCTTTTGTGCTTGCCCACGATCTAATAATAGATTGCTCGCGATACAAGCATCATTAAAGACGCAAAATCCTTCACCATGATCGGCAAACGCATGGTGCGTGCCACCCGCGACATTCATTGCCACGCCGTATTGCTGTGCATATAGCGCACATTCATAGGTTGCATGGGCAATATAACGGCCACGCTCGACCAGTTCAGGTTTCATCTCAAAGCCGATAGCGCGCGCTTCTTTGCGTGGTAAGGTCTGCGTTTTTAATTGATACCAATACTCAGGCGTATGCGTGGTCAAAATCTCATCTTCACTCAAACGCGCTGGCGCAAAAAAATTATCGACAGTGATAGTGCCTTCAGCCAGCAGTCGCTCAGGAATCATGGTGTATTTTTGCATAGGAAAACGGTGCTTTTCAGGCACTGAATAACGAAAAATATCAGAGTAGGCGATTTTCAGCATAATATTTAATGATTTATGTGTTGATGATTGTTATCAGAACAAAAGAGGCTACTCATCATTGAGCGCTATTAAGCGCTAGGCCTTCTTTGATATGCGACTGCTCATAGAACGCCTGTAGCATGGTTCGGATATGTGCCGTAAACCATGCGCTATCAAGGGCATCATATACGATAGGCAGCAGCACTGTATTGAATTGTGCCATTGCCTGCTCATCAATATAGATGCTCGCGGCGACGGTCATGATGGTATCTGATTGATGGTTGTCATACCAAGTATCGATACTGGCTGTTACTAACGTCTGCAAATAAGGTGATACTCGCAAGCGGTCATAGCTTTGTTGCATACTGGCTTCAATATGCTCGATGCTGTTATTGTCAGGCTCATCACTGAGATAGGTTTGTAGATGGCTGACAGGTTGTTCTTTGATGCGAGCCCAGCCCGTAACTAATAAACGCGCGACTTCTTCGTTTGATAAGTGCGCTTGGGCATTAGCCTCTGCTCGACGGGTCAAGTCTTTAATATTACGGTGTAAATAGGCTTGCAGCTTATCGTCAAGATTTTTGTTCGTGGCTTTTTCAAAAGAGCTACGGCCAAGTTTCATCAGTTTGCCCACTCCGCCGGCTTTGTCTAGCGTACTCTCCATAAAGTCGTTGATAGCGTGGTATAGCGTTTGGGTAAGCAGATCTGCAAAAGTTTCATTGCCGATCAGCGTGTGAATCAATGCATTACGCTGTTGCTCATGACTCGCCACATAGTTGGCTAGCGTGTCTACTTGTGTATCATCCACCAGTTCAGACAGTGGCACCTTGTCATTGACTGGATGGTAGATGACGGTATGTAAGATATCACGAATGTCTTTACGCATTACATCACTCATCGGGTGACCCAGTAACCAGTCATTTATTAACTGTTGCAAACTCTCACGGCTGATATATTGACTGAGCGGTTGCTCGCCAAACCATTGCCAAGCCTCCATGCTCAGTGGTTCGGCTTGCTGACGTAACCACTGCTGCATAAAATCAACTTGCGCGTTGATTAAGCTATCTACAGTAAAAGCTGACGTGTTTGATGTTAAGTCTTGGTTTTGGTTATCTTTTGAAGTCTGCATAGGTTTTGAGGTCATAGTAATCGACAATTTGTTATACTGCGTGTTTGTGGTAAGCATAAAGCATTATGCCATGAACATCGTATTGGTTTGTGACGAATATTGAATATTGATTGCTACTCGATAAATAACGAGAGGTTTTGATGACAGCTTTGGATACACCGTTACTCATGCTTGATGAGCTGACTGTCCAGCGTGGTGAAATACCTTTGTGCGAAGGTGTCTCTCTCAATTTATCTGCTGGTAGTATCTGTCATTTAGTGGGTGCAAATGGTACTGGTAAAACGACACTACTGATGCAGCTAGCAGGATTATTACCAGTGCTGACGGGCGAGGTCGTTTATCAAGGAACGGTCACTCTGCCCACTCAGCCTTTGTATGTGTCGCACCAGCTAGGCATTCATCCAAACCTCACTGTGGCACAAAACCTAAATTTTTTACTGAATTTATATGGTATCACACCAAGTACCGCTGATATTGATGATGCGCTCGCTTGGGTAGGGTTGCAGGGATTTGAGACGATCAGCTCAAGCCATTTATCTGCTGGGCAAACTCGGCGTATTACGCTTGCAAGATTGTATCTACTAACCCCCGAAATCACACCCTTGTGGTTGCTTGATGAGCCATTCACCGCTCTCGATGTCGATATGGTGGCCCGAATGGAAGACAGGCTATGCAAGTTTACTAATGCTGGTGGTTCGATACTAATGACGAGCCATCAGACCGTTGGCGTTGCCAATCAAGTGCTCGATTTGTCAGAGTTTATGGTTTAGAAAACAATACCGAACTGTCACCTTGTCAATCTCGTTGTATGGAATTGACTGTTTAATGGCCAGATAAACGCGATACATGTAAGTGAAAGGACGGATGATGACGGACAGTCCAATGCAAAATAGTAATGTGGCGGCTGCGCGTGGTATTAGCTTTATGCAGCTATGGCGACGCGAATGGCAAGTGAAGCAGCAAGGGGCTGTGCAATGGCTGTACCCTTTGGTGCTATTCTTAGTGATTATTACATTATTTCCGCTAGCGGTAGGTAGTGAGCCTGCATTATTGCAACGTCTTGGTGTGTCAGCGGTGTGGATTGCAGCATTGTTATCGTTGGTCATGGGTGTCGATGGTTTGTTTAAGCCTGCGCTTGATAATGGTACATTGGCGCAATTGGTTGTTGCCAAGGCATCACTGCCGTTATGGGTACTGATTCGCTTGATTATTCACTGGATATTTAGCAGTGGTATTGTGGCTGTATTAAGCTTGCTTGCCGTGCCTTTATTTCAGCTTAGTTGGTTTGAAGCGTGGATATTGATGGCTTCTATTGTGACCGGTAGTCCGATGCTGTTGATGCTGTCGGCAGTTGCCAGTAGTTTGACACTGTCACTAAAGAATGGTGCGGTACTCGTGCCGTTGATCGCTTTACCAATGCAGTTGCCTGTGCTGATTTTTGCGACGGGTGCGGTTGATTTGTTTGCTTCTGGCCTTAATGGCTTGCCTATTTTGGCGTTACTGCTGGCTGGTAGTATTATTTCAGTATTGGTCATGCCGTGGGTCATTTCAGTGACCTTGAAAATGTCGTGGCTTAATTAAAAACTGTAAAGATTATTCCGTAGAAATACTTATAAAAACCTTTGTATTAACAGTATGTTGAAAACGGGCAATTTTGCTATAATAGCTAACTTTCTACATAAATAATATATAGATTCGATCCAGTGTTTAACGCCAGCAGGTTAAACGATCATAGCGCCTATATTGCGCTGTATCGACGATAACCAAAGAGCTGCGCAAATAGGTTTATCCCCATGCCCAACCTGAATAACGTCTCATCTCCTAGTCTGTGGCAGCGCATTTGGCAAGGCTTTTTAACCACTGTGGGTACCAAGCAATTTTTTCGTATCTTTGCGCCTTGGGTCAAGTGGCTTGCGATATTGGCTGGTATCTTCTTGCTGATAGGCAGTGTCTGGGGTCTTGCTTTTGCACCGCCTGATTATCTACAAGGCAACAGCTACCGCATTATATTTATTCATGTACCTGCTGCTAGTATTGCTATTTCTATCTATTTTGCGCTCGCTATATTAGGAGCGATTTACTTAGTATGGAAGATTAAAACTGCCAGTTTGGTAGCACAAGCGCTGGCACCGATAGGTTTTTTGCTATGTATTATTAGCCTGATTACTGGTTCTGTTTGGGCAAAACCCACGTGGGGCACTTATTGGGTTTGGGATGCACGTTTGACATCTATGCTCATTTTGGCTTTTTTATACGCTGGTGTTATGGCACTGTTTGCTGCTTTTGAGCATACTGCCAATCGTGGCAAGGCCGCTGCTATTTTATCTATTGTGGGCGCAGTGAACTTACCTATTATCAAATACTCAGTACAGTGGTGGAATACGTTACATCAAGGCTCGACGTTTAGTTTGACCTCTGCGCCAAAAATGTCGGCCGATATGTGGATGCCGCTATTACTGATGGTTATTGGCAGTTATTTACTGGTGGCAGCGTTAGCTATTTACCGTACCAACACGCTAATACTATATCGTGACCAAGGCAAAGCTTGGGTAAAAGAATACATCCGTGGTCAACAGAAATAACCGCTAGGGAATATTATGCAGCCTTATTTTTATAGCTTCTCTGAGTTTATCGCCATGGGCAGGCATGGTGCGTTTGTTTGGTCGTGTTGGGCTATCACGGTCGGAGTCATGCTGGTGTTTGTTTTTTATAGTCGTAGGCAGAGACAGACACTTATTAAGCAGTTGACGATTCAGCAAGCACGTCAAGCGCAGCGTAGCGTTAATAAAAAGTCTCTATAACCAACAAATATCCCCATCAGAAAAACCATCCAATATCATGGCTTTAGCGTACAAATTAGCAACCTATTACGTATGAATGTGTGACCTTATAGCTCGCCATAAGGCTGATTGATTTATACGAAAAATGCTACTATATAGGTAATAGAAACGTACGATTAGAAAGATGTTTTTATAAATTTTTTCTAATGGCAGGTTCTTTTAGTAGGTTCTTTAATATTTTCTGTTTTATGGATGAACGCAGGACTGATTAAGGTCTGTAAAACAGTGGTTCATCAATGAGGTAGTGGTATGAATGCAGTTCGTCGCAAAAAACTAATGTGGGTGATGTTTACGCTTGCAGGCGCCGCAGTCGCTGTCGTGCTAGTTCTATATGCTATTGGACAACAGACCGATTATTACTTTGATGCTAGTGCCATTGCAAAAGGTGAAGCGCCACAAGATAAACGGATTCGTGCAGGCGGTATGGTGGTCGCGGGTAGCGTACAGCGTGCAGAAGACAATCCATTGAATGTTGAGTTTGCTATTACTGATTTTGAATCTACGGTGCCAGTCACTTATCAAGGGATATTGCCAGATCTGTTTGCTGAGAATTCAGGGGTTGTGGCCACTGGGAAAATGCAGGGCGACACCTTTGTGGCTGGTGAAGTATTGGCCAAGCACGATGAGAACTATATGCCACCAGAAGTTGCCAAATCAATGAAAGAAAATAATCGCAGCGGTACCGCACCTTCTTCTGAGCAATACAACCCTGCTGAAAAGGTTCATGAGACCAGTACCTTACAGCAATAACGATTATTATCGTTAAAACTATTTTAGTAGAGCCTAAAAAGCCACCGATTGTATCGGTGGCTTTTTTCATGGAGTATTTTCTTTAAGTTTTTCACTTATAGTCAATTGACTATTAGTCATCCCATACAGGGCTATAGTCAGGATGCTCAATTTTACGACCGTCGCTACGAGCTAGGCTAGCAATTTTATCCAGCTCTTCTGCACTTAATTGTACGTTGATAGCATCCAAGTTGCCTTGCAGGTGATCTGGGTTTGATGTCTTTGGAATGGCTACACGATGCTTATCTGATAGTATCCAAGCCAATGATATCTGTGCTGGCGTCACGTTATGTGTATCAGCAATCTCTTTGATAATATCATTATCAAAGACATCACCACGCGCGAGCGGAGAGTAAGCCTCTAGCAAGATGTGGTGGTTGTTCAGAAAAGTCTGTAGCGTTTTTTGTTTAATAAATGGATGAAACTCAACCTGATTGACCACAATAGGCACGTCAGCATACTTTTTAGCTTCGATGATATCGGCAATATTAAAATTAGATACACCGATATGGCGTGTCAGGCCTTGTTTTTGTAATTCGCACAATGCAGGAATCGTCTCAGATAATGGTACGCGGTCGTCAGGCCAATGCAGTAACAGCAAGTCAACGTAGTCAGTATCTAAGTCTACCAATGAACGTTTGGCTGCCGCAACTAGTTTCTCTGGTTGAAATTTCATATCATCAGGAAATATTTTTGTGGTCAAGAAAAACTTATCGCGAGCCACCCCCGATTGCTTGATGCCTTGACCGACTTCTTTTTCATTGCCATAAGCTTGAGCTGTATCGATATGTTCGTAACCCATTTCTAATGCTTTTTTGACGACATCGATGCAGTCTTGTCCGGTTGACTGCCATGTACCTAGACCGAGTACAGGGATGTTTGCTTGTCCAGCGGTACGAATTTTATAGTTTTTAGCACTCATATTATTATCCTTATAGTTT
>NZ_JBQSXG010000085.1:0-13617 GCF_052378005.1 Psychrobacter sp. AOP31-B2-9 | reverse complement strand
CAGTTCGATGATGGTGAACGTATTGCCAATGCACCGTTTGTCGTTGCAACTGAAGTGGTTGATTCACCATGGGATAAAGCGGATCAAGATAACAAAATCGTCAAAGTGGGTATCAAGGCTGTTGATAACAGTTGGTCAAAAAAATCGGATAAGCAGTCTATACCACCTGCTAATCTCGTATTCCTAGTAGATGTCTCAGGCTCTATGTCTTCTCGAGACAAGCTGGCATTGGCACAGTCTTCGCTTAAACTATTAACAGAGCAAATGCGCGCTCAAGACAGTATCAGTATCGTGACCTATTCAGGTAGTACTAGTGTGGCACTGCCTGCGACCAGTGGTGATCAAAAAGCAAAGATATTGGCTGCGATTGATGGGTTAAATGCATCAGGATCAACTAATGGGGAAGATGCTCTTAAATTGGCCTACAGACAAGCTGAACAAGGACTAAAAAAGAACGGTATTAATCGAATTATGATGCTGACGGATGGTGATTTTAATGTCGGTATTAATGATGTCGATGAGATGTTGGATTTGGTCAAAGCCAGTCGCGATCGTGGTATCTCTTTGTCCACCGTTGGCTTCGGTCGGGGTAATCTCAATGACTACATGATGGAGCAGATGGCGGATAACGGTAATGGTAATTACAGTTATATTGACAGTCTCACTGAAGCAAAAAAAGTCTTTGGGGATGAGTTAGCCGCAACATTTAACACTGTCGCTAAAGATGTAAAAGTCCAAGTTGAGTTCAATCCTGATGTTGTGAGTGAATGGCGCTTGATTGGTTATGAAAATCGAGTCCTTAATGAGCAAGATTTTAACAATGATAAAGTCGATGCCGGCGAGTTAGGCGCAGGCAAAGCAGTTATCGCATTATTTGAAATCACTCCCAAAGGACAAAAAGGCATATACAGTGAGCGTCGTTATGCTGACAGCACTACCACTACTACTAACGTAACCAGCAATCAGAAAGCCAATGAGCTTGGCTTTCTAAAAATTCGTTATAAAGCACCAACAGGCGGAAGCTCCATACTTATTAGTCAGCCAATTAATAATGCCAGTCGTTCTTTAGACAAAGCCAACACTGATACCCAGTTTGCGATCTCGGTGGCAGGTTTTGGTCAACGCTTAACCCAGAGTGAGTATATTAATGAGTGGCAATACAATGACAGTAGTAAGTTAGCAACAAGTAGTATTACCCATCAGCCAAGCAGCGATTCAGACGGTACTCGCCGTAACTTTGTGATCTTAACGGAATTGGCAGATGCACTTGACGGTACGAAGTAATAAATTAGCAACAAACTATAGGGTCGATACAGATAAATGCTTTGCTGTAAGTTGCTAAAAACTCATGGGTTTTCGTCATTAAGTATTTGATATTAAATTACTTATTTTGCGTCAAGCTTGTTTACGAACTCACGCAGCAATCTTTTATATTGAGTAGTCTGTACAAAGTGTGTATGTTAATAAATAAAGGACTATTTACCACTATATTGTTTGTTTAGCGTCATATGATTACGTCCCAGACTTGTTTATTACCATGATGGTAGCGCAGGTCTGACTTTTCGTATAGCTATCACACTGTGATTCGAATGCGCTGACGGTAGTGTATTATTACTAGGAGAAAAAGATTATGGAAAATCAAGGAAGCTTAATCCGTCGTGATGATAAGGTTTGGCTAAAAACCTATGAAGAACTTGGGCTAGATTACGAGATTAACTTACCAGCTGATAATACCTCACTGATCGATATTTTTGAGCAGAGTTTTACACAAAACAGCGACAAGACTGCCTATATCTGCATGGGTTCGTCATTAAGCTTTAAGGAAGTAGATTTATATAGCCGTCAAATGGCGGCATATCTACAGTCATTAGGACTGGTCAAAGGTGACAAGGTTGCGGTGATGATGCCCAACATTTTGCAACTGCCCGTCTCTGTCATTGCAGTACTACGAGCAGGGTTTACCTTAGTCAATGTCAATCCATTATATACCACCAGAGAGCTTGAGCATCAACTGACCGACTCAGATGCTAAAGTGCTGATTATGGTCGAAAACTTTGCCAAAACCTATCAAGACATCGGCCGTGATGTGGTCGATAAGGTCGTGATTACTGGTATGGGCGATTTGATGGGGACGCTCAAAGGCTTTATGGTCAATACGGTTGTCCGCCATGTCAAAAAAATGGTGCCCGCCTATAATATTAGCAATAGTATCAGCTTTAAAAGCGCGCTCAGTCATAGCACGGCTAGCAAATATAAGCGCCCAACCAATATCACGCTTGATGACATCGCTGTCTTACAATATACCGGTGGTACGACAGGTGTCGCAAAAGGTGCGATGCTGACGCACAAAAACTTAGTAGCAAATTTAATTCAATCCAATACCTTTTTGGGTACCAATTTTGACGATTTTGATCAAAGAGGTGAGCAGCCTGTCATCATGACGGCATTGCCGATGTATCATATCTTCTCATTTACTGTCTGCGGTATGTTTGGCCTATATCGCGGTTGTGTGGTGCTGCTAGTGCCAAACCCACGTGATCTTGATAGCTTATTAAAAGCATACAAAGCCAATCCACCAGCTTTCTTCCCAGCGGTCAATACGTTGTTTAATGCGCTTGCCAATAATGAAGAATTTATCGCGATGGATCATAGCAAGCTGCGTCAGTCGATGGGCGGTGGCATGGCAGTACTGAGCCCAACTGCCGAAAAATGGCGCCAAGTGACGGGTAATATCATCATTCAAGGTTATGGATTGTCTGAGACGGCACCAGTGGCAACCTCGAATCCAAGTAATAGTAAAACATTTACAGGCACCATTGGTGTACCTATGCCAGCGACTGATGTGGCCATCTTAGATGATACAGGTAATGAAGTAGCACTTGGTGAGCGCGGCGAGATCAGTGTTCGTGGTCCACAGGTTATGAAAGGCTATTGGAACCGTGAAGATGCGACGGCTGAGGTCATGACAGCAGATGGGTTTTTCCGCACTGGTGATATTGGTATCATGGCTGAAAACGGCTACGTTACTATCGTTGACCGCAAAAAAGACATGATTTTGGTGTCTGGGTTTAACGTCTATCCTAACGAAGTCGAAGAGGTCATGGCAGGTCATCCTAAAATTCTAGAATGTGGTGTTATTGGTATCAATGATGAAAAAAGCGGCGAAACGCCTAAAATTTATGTCGTACGTAATGATCCTAGTCTAACGACTGAAGAAGTTATTGAATACGCGAAAGAGCACTTAACAGGCTACAAACGTCCTCGCCACGTTGAGTTTATTGATGAGTTACCAAAATCTAATGTGGGCAAAATTCTACGTAAAGATCTACGTGTACTGGAAGAAAAGAACCACGGTTAATTAACTGGCGCTCAATATTAGACAATGAGTGATGAGTGTCTACACAGGTTAGATGCTCATAAGTATCGTGATACCAGATGCCTTTATAACTTAAAATGATAAGATTGCGTATATGCTTTCTTGTCATTTTTTTGCTTAAATTTACCTCTTTATGAGGTCGCTAGTATTAATAGAGAAAATTTGACAAAACTGATATAGTGTTTAGCGAAAGCGCTTACTAAAGTATTGTGATATATATTGACAAAACGATGTCTGACTTGCTTTATAAACCTTGTAATATACATATTGTAAATGTGTTTTTCGGTTCAGCTGAACTGAGCTATTGCACCGTTTTTAGAATGAGGACACGCACTAGAGTATTCTACATTTTTAACGGTAATATTTAGGAAAAATTATGACCGACAGTATCAATAAAGAGACCATAAACGATAAAGCTGCGACGAGCAATTATCAAGACCGTGCATTTCCTATCATGCCGACAATACCTAGCGACAGCCCATGGTTGGATACTTATGAGCGCTATGGTATCGCGGCTACTATCGATATGCCAGATGACAATACCTCTTTACTTGATGTGTTTGAGCGTAATTTTAGCCGCTATGGTCAAAAAACTGCCTATATCTGTATGGGCGCGTCTATTACCTTCAAGCAATTAGATCTATATAGTCGTCAAATTGCCAGCTATTTGCAGTCATTGGGATTGGTTAAGGGAGATAAGGTTGGCGTAATGATGCCCAATCTCTTGCAATATCCAGTGGTTGCTCTGGGTATTATACGTGCAGGCATGGTGTTGGTTAATATCAATCCTTTATACACTAGCCGCGAGTTATCACATCAGTTACATGATAGTGGTACCAAAGCACTATTCATCGTAGAGAATTTTGCAAAGACATACCAAGAAGCGGAAGACAAAGGTCAGGTTGAGCACGTCATCGTCTGTAAACTTGGTGATATGCTAGGAATGATCAAAGGGGCAGTGGTTAATCTCGTGGCTCGCCATATCAAAAAAATGATTCCTCATTATAGCTTGCCAAATAGTGTGAGTTTTAAACACGCATTAAATGCGGTATCTGCCAGCAAATACCAGCGCCCTGATTTGAATTTAAGTGATGTGGCATTGCTGCAATATACCGGTGGTACTACCGGTGTCGCCAAGGGTGCGATGCTGTCTCATGGTAACTTAGTAGCAAATATGCTACAGGTTGGCGTGCTTATGGACAGCGCATTTGAAGATGATGCTGATGCTAGCGATGTTATCTTGACGGCATTGCCGCTATACCACGTGTTCTCATTTACGGTCTGTGGTATGTGCAGTATGTATCAAGGTTATGCTGGTTTATTGATTCCTAATCCGCGTGATCTTGATGGTCTTATTAAAGAAATGGGCAAACATAAACCCGCTTTTATTCCAGCAGTAAACACCTTGTTTAACGGTTTGGTACATAAAGAGAGCTTTGCAAACCTAGACTTTTCTAGTCTAAAAGCGTCTATCGGTGGTGGTATGTCTGTATTGCCTAGCGTGGCAAAAGAGTGGCATAAAATTACGGGCTTGCCTATTGTTGAAGGTTATGGTCTGTCTGAAACATCACCAGTGGTAGCGTTTAATCCAATGACTATTGCAGAATTCACTGGCAAGATTGGTATCCCAGCTTCTAGTACTGATGTGGTATTAATTGATGACGATGAAAATGTAGTCGCACTGGGTGATCGTGGGGAGATTTGTGTTAAAGGTCCACAGGTAATGATTGGCTACCAAAACCGCCCAAAAGAAACAGCTGAAACCTTTACGGCTAGTGGTTATCTAAAAACTGGCGATATCGGAATTATGGATGAAAAAGGCTTTATCAAAATTGTCGATCGTAAAAAAGATATGATTTTGGTCTCGGGCTTTAATGTTTATCCAAATGAGATCGAAGAAGCCATGAGTGAGCATCCAGCAGTGGTAGAGTGTGGTGCTATTGGTGTACCTAACGAAAACCGTGGCGAAGAGCCAAAGTTGTTTGTGGTCAAAAAAGGCGAGGTGACAGAGCAGGAGTTACTTGATTTTGGCAAAAAGCAATTGACTGGTTATAAGCGTCCACGCAGCATTCAGTTTGTAGATGAATTACCAAAATCAAACGTGGGTAAAATATTGCGCAAAGAGTTGCGTAAGATGGAAGGATTGGTATAAGTTTGGCACTAAACTTTACCAAATCAGCGGCGCAATAGCTTGAGCGAATCTTGCTATTGCGCCGCTGTCACGTTAGGATAAGCTTATTTTTCAACCCTGATTTTAAAATATCGTACTAGGAATTTTTATGCGTAATGATAACCGTGAGCTTGACCAACTGCGTTCTATTAGCTTTGAGCGCCATTATACCAAGCATGCCGAAGGCTCAGTGTTAGTAAGTTTTGGTGATACCAAAGTATTGTGTACTGCTAGTGTCGAGTCGGGTGTACCACGCTGGTTGAAAGGTAAAGGCAAAGGCTGGATTACTGCTGAATATGGTATGTTGCCACGTGCGACCAATACCCGTAACCAGCGTGAAGCAGCACGCGGTAAACAATCAGGTCGCACTCAAGAAATTCAGCGTCTGATTGGTCGTAGCCTACGTGCGATGATTGATCTGAGTAAGTTGGGTGAAAACACCATTTATCTTGACTGTGATGTACTACAAGCCGATGGTGGCACTCGTACTGCTAGTGTGACAGGTGCAGCTATCGCTCTTATTGACGCATTAGAAACCATTCAAAAAACCAAAAAACTTAAAGCAGATCCATTAATTGGTTTGGTCGCTGCTGTGTCTGTCGGTATGAAAGATGGAAAAGCGTACCTAGATTTGAACTACGAAGAAGATTCTAACTGTGATACTGACTTGAATGTGGTTATGACTCAAAAAGGCGAGTTCATCGAGCTGCAAGGAACTGCTGAAGAAAAGCCATTCACGCGTGCACAAGCAGACGATATGCTCGTTTTGGCCGAAAAAGGCATCGCTGAGTTGGTCAAGATGCAGCAAACAGCATTAGGTTGGTAGTCGGACTTTAGGCTATTATCAGTAGTACTGATTTTTTGATACAACAACGACTCTCTGACAGATAGCCGGTTTTTTGATAGCCCGCTATCTGTTGCCAAGCAGAATCTCGCAACAGGTAACAATGCATGCTAAAGCTGACCGATGATGGCGCCAAAATCACCTTGCAAAGTCAATCGCAAACGACTGACAACGGTATGTTTTGGTTTGGCTCTGCATTATTAATAGGGGCAGTGGCAGTCGCTATGGCAATGAGTTTTTTGTCTGAGCGCCTTGCTATTGGTGCGTTAGCATTACTTATCGTTGGTAGTTTTGTTTTCAACCGACAACGACAAAAACAAAAAAAAGCCATGGCAGGAACCATTAGTGGCGGCATATTATGGGTGCGTACTGGTGAGCTGGTGCATGACAATAATGGTAAGCGCGAGCATATCCATTTGACAGATGGCGATACAGCAAAGCTCATTGGCGAGCAGCTACAGATAGTTGATGCTAGTGATAGCTGTAAATACCATATTAGTGGTTTTGATAGTGTTCAAGAAGCCACCGCTGCCAAAGCAATTTTGCAAGGGCAGGCGCTATCTAAGCGTCATGTGAATATCAAGATGAATAGTGATTAGTACATATCTATAACTTTAAAGCCAAGACTGGCACTAGAGTTAGAGTAGCTAATCTTATCGAGGAGGTGAGACCTTACGGCCTCGTTTATCAATAAACCATGTTTGGTCGCCTTTTTTGACAGCTGCGACACCATCATGGAAATCCTCTGCCTTGTCATAGATGTTTTGGATTACGAGCTTTCCTGAGGTATCAATATAACCCCATTTCTCCTCTTTTTTGACCGCTGATAAGCCATCACTGAATAGTGATATGTCCTTATACTCTATAGCCGTTATTAGCTGTTTCTCTTTGTTGGCGAAGCCTTGTAGACCGTTATGCTCGACCACCAATAGTCCGTTGGGTAATATCCCTAGATAAGTATAATCTTCAGATAAATATATTTCACCAGATGGGTCAACAATACCTTCATAGCCATCTTTTGCTATAAAGCCAAAGCCATTTGAAGAACAGCAAAAGAGTGCTTCATATTCAGGCTGTATCAAGATATTTCCTTGACGATCTATCAGTCCATATTTATCATTTTTTTTGATCTCTCTGACGCCTGATTCGTTATATGGAGAGCCGAGTTCGTCGTATTCTGCTGCTAATACGACTTTTCCTTGAATATTGATGAGGCCTAATTTTTGGTTTTTTTCGACCTCTATCAATCCTTGTTCATCACGCGAACCAATGAAGTCGTATGTGACAGGTGTGATGATCTTACCTGCTGCATCAGCAAGACCATAGAGGTTGTCGTTTCTCAATTCATAGGTGTCTTCATTGAAAGTATCGATATCATCATAATTAGCAGATAGAACGACAGTCCCTTTGTTATTCATAAAGCCATACTTGCCGTCTTTCTTAAATTGTTGAAGTCCTGTCTCATCTATATAGAAGCTAGGTAGCCTATCAAACTCAAAAGGCTTTAGAACCTTACCTGTTGCATCCATCAAGCCCCATTTATCTTGTTTTTTTACCTTTAGAACCGTCGGGTTGTATGAAAACATCTGAATATCTTGATATTCAACTGGGGTTAATAACATTCCCGAAGCGCTGGTTAGTCCATAGCGATTGCCTATAGCGACCTTTCCATAATTAGAATTATTACAACCCCAATTCGGGATAAGCGCTCAAAAAAAAGATAAAAAAAGAAGTCCGAAGTTGCTAAAGTAAGTTTACCAAGACCACTTAAGCAAAAAGGACTTCTTACATGGACAACCTAACCGAACTATACTGCCATATTGACGACTTTTATCAGCAATTCAAACCTGAGTTTGACGCTCATTTAATCGCAACGGGACACCAAAGGTTAAGAGCATGCCAGATAAGTGTAGCAGAGATTATGACCATCTTGGTACTGTTTCATCAATTACGTTATCGACAGTTTAAGGCGTTTTACTACCATCACATGCTTGGCATGATGAAACGGGAGTTTCCAAATCTGCCGAGCTACTCGCGATTTATAGAGCTTGTGCCGCGCAGTATCATGCCACTGTGCAGCTACTTGCAAAGCATGATGGGCGACTGTACGGGTATCAGCTATATTGATTCAACCAAGATAGCAGTTTGTCATAACAAGCGTATCTACCGTCATAAAGTCTTTAAGGGACTTGCAACCCGAGGCAAAAGCAGCATGGGCTGGTTCTATGGCTTTAAGCTGCACGCCATTATCAATCATAAGGGCGAGCTTGTATCTGTTAAAGTCACTGCGGGTAATACGGATGACAGAGTGCCTGTTAAGGATATGGCAACGCCTGTGTTTGGCAAGGTGTTTGGGGATAGAGGCTATATCAGTAAAGCCCTAAACGAGTGGCTCACAAAACACAATGATACCACGTTGATAACCAAACTTCGGCGTAATATGAAACCCCAATTACTTGAGCCTATGGATGAGGCACTACTCAATCATCGCTCTTTGGTTGAAACGGTGTTTGGAGAGCTTAAAAACTTGTGCCAAATCGAACACTCACGCCATCGTAGTGTCACGGGGTTTATCACAAACTTGCTGTCAGGTTTAATTGCTTATTGCTGGTTTCCCTATAAACCCACCATCAAAAACATGCCTCAGCAGGGACAGGTAGCAACATTGTAAATAGTATCAATGAGTTACAATGTGGCTTATCCCGAACTGGGGTTATTACAACAAAATAACCTGTCATATTTTGCAGGCAAAATGATATTTCCTTCATTATCTATCAAGCCTTTTTTTTGCTGCTTTGCCATCAATACTCGATTTTGATCATCATCTAGGCTATCGATCCAATCATACGCTACTGGCAATACAACTTTTCCTGAAGCATCAGCGACACCATATTTGTCACCTTGCCTAAGACGAAAGTATTGGTTGGGATAAAACTGAAGGTTGTCATAAATCATAGGCAACACTTGCTTACCTTGTGTGGTAATGGCACCTACCTTATCAGCATGGGCCACAGCGATCAGATCATCATTTATAGAGCGCATTCGGTCAAACGTATAGTCTGTTAGTGCGTCTCCTTTCGCGTCTACCAACGCCCACAAAGCACCATCAAGTGTCGCAATTACTATATTACTTGTTGTTAAACAGGTTACCTGTATGGCATCGGCAACCTGAGGCTTGATACATTCATCATTGGCATAAGTCATCGATGATGCTATCAAAAGTCCAATGACAATTGGTGTCTTAATGGTGAACATTAGGATTTCCAAGTTTTTGTTTATTTGGAAGAATAATAACCCAACTTAATTTTAATAGTAAGTAGTAACTCAAGGTTTCTTATACCGTGTTTAGGGCGTGTCTTCAATTCAACCAATGATTATCCCAATGGATTAACAATGGCTAAATCTTGCCAAACGGTGTCAATTAGCTGACTAATATCTTGAACGATACTTGCAACGCTCCGTATAAATAGTTTATAAGTAAGGTTGAAAAGCGCCTATTATTTTCGCTTACCTATTTATGTCTTATAGACAAGGAATCAGTCATGTTGCGTATATCCATGTTGAAGTTGTCGGTGACAGCGTCATGTAGTCTATTGTTTTCCTTTAGCTTGATAGGTCAGGCTCAGGCAGATAGTATGAGCGCGCTAATCGCTCAGAAATCAGCTCAATCAACGACTTCCTATCGCTATCCAGACGTATCGCATCAAGCGCCTACGGTGTTACCTGCGTTTTTATCTGGTAATTATGACAATGTCGATAGTAAGTATTTACCGCTATTAAGTAGTGCAGAAACGCAAAGCAGCCCTGCTGCGCGTGAGGTGGTCAGTACCGCTCGTAAGATGGCGCTTAATGAACGTACTATTATCCAAGGTGGTTGCTGGGATTATTTAAACGCGGTATTTAACCGGGCAGGGGTGACGCGTGATACGGTTCACAAAGGCATTTATGGTCAAGGACCTTATGCTAGTAGTGGCGAGATAGAGGTTGGGGATTGGCTGTACTATATCAACCATGGTTATAATGACGTCGAGCACAGTGGGTTGTTTGTCGGCTGGGTCGATGAGCGTGCGAAGCAAGCGTTAATATTAAGCTATGCTGGTGAAAACCGCCGCGAACCTGCCCGTTACCGCGTTTATGACTTAAGTAATGTCTATCAAATCATGCGTCCTAGTGTCTAGTATGAGAGTCCGGCTCCCTTAAGATACAACCGACCTTAATAAAAAAGCGTCCGTCACTTATATTAGTGATGGACGCTTTTGATTGTTGAGTGTCAACCATTTTGCTAATTTTAGAAAGGTTTTACCACGACCAAAATAACGATAAATATTAAGGCAAATACGGGTATTTCATTAAACCAACGCCAAAACTTATGTGATTTATAGTGTGGGTTATCAATGAGCTTTTTACGATACAAGCCGCAAGCACCATGATAGCCTGATAGTAATACGACTAATAGCAGTTTGATGTGCAACCAGCCTTGGGTTTTGTAAACATCCCAGCCTAGCCCTAACATCCATAGACCGAAGATCCATGTGGCTATCATCGATGGAGTCATGATACCGCGGTAGAGCTTGCGCTCCATAATGCTAAAGCGCTCTTGGCTGATGGCATCATCGCTCATTGCATGATAGACAAACAGGCGCGGTAAATAAAATATCGCCGCAAACCAACACACCATCGAGATAATGTGTGCCGCCTTAATCCAGTTAAAATAATCTGCCATTTTAGTCTCTCTTGCTCAGCTTGTAATTTATACTAATCTGCCAACACTACTTGCGTCTGATGACCATTCATGGCATCCATTACAGGCAATACTTTGGGTGCTCTTGGTGCGGCAAACTGCTTGGTGAGACCAAGCTCACGCATGAGTCTATCGTCACCTGATTGACTGGCATTGCCCGTAGTCAGCAGTTTATCACCATAAAAGAACGAGTTTGCACCCGCCATAAAGGCCAATGCCTGCTCAGAGTCAGACAGGCTCTCGCGACCAGCAGACAAACGTACATAACTGGTCGGGCAGCAAATACGCGCCACAGCGATAGTACGAATCCACTCAAGCACAGACAGCTGACCCTCGGCCAATACTTTGTCACCAATAGGTGTGCCTGCAACAGGTACGAGTAAGTTAACGGGTATCGACTCAGGCGCTTTTGGCATTTTGAGCAGTTCATGTACCCAGTCGATACGGTCTTCACGGCTTTCACCCATGCCGACGATATTGCCACTACAGACATTGATGCCTGAGTTGCGGACATTGTCTATCGTATCTAAGCGCTCGTCATAGCTACGTGTACTGACGACTTGCTCATAATAACTACGTGAGGTGTCTAGGTTATGATTGTAATAGTCCAATCCAGCATCTGCCAATTGAGTCGCTTGATTGGTATCTAACATACCAAGCGTCATGCAGGTCTCAAGCCCTAATGCTTTGACCTCTTTAATTAGCTCGACAACATAGGGCATATCTTTTGCGCTTGGATGTTTCCAGGCTGCACCCATGCAGAAACGTGAAGAGCCGCTGTTTTTGGCACGTTTGGCAGCGGCAATGACTTTGTCTACCTCTATGCGTTTTTCGGCTTGGAGTTTGGTAGTATCGCGATGGTGACCTGACTGTGAGCAGTAGCCGCAATCTTCAGGGCAGTTACCTGTTTTAATAGACAACAAGGTGCTGATTTGTACTTCATTGGCTTTAAAGTTCTCTCGATGTATCGTTTGTGCTTGTAGCAGCAAGTCCATCAAAGGCAAATCAAACAGTTTTTCGATGTCTGCACGAGTGTGTTTGTGAGTGGTTTTTTGGTTGGCTGTAGTAGCATCTGTGGCTAGGTTGGCCAAAAAGTCACTGTTGCTGTTATTTTGATTGTCTACTGAGCTAGTGGGGCTACTGGCATTAGGTTCTGAGATGCTAAGTAATCCTGCCATGAGATAAGTCCTTTTATAACGATATTAAGTAAATCTAACGATTTTTTGTCTTTTTAAAAAAATAAAAAAGTCTGCGATATAGTATACCGTAACCTTTTTAGAAAATCAGAGCGCCACTCTATTGTATTTATATTAAATACAATAGAGCAGATTAACAGTAACTATGTGATGTTCAGTTTGCCATTCGGTGTTCTGATGATTTGTATCTGATAGTTGGTATCTGGTTATTTGCCCAGTTTGTGCTTGGCAACACCAATCCAGTGATTGGCAAAATTCTGTGCTTTGTAAGCATAAGGCTTTGCTTTTTGAAGGTATGGTTTGCACTCTTCTGGAACTTCTGGAACGATATGTTTGGCAAGTTTATTAAACCACATCATTAAGCTGTAGTCACCTTCGATGCTCAAGTTGCCTTCTTGAACGGCTGTCATAAAGGCTGGCAAGTTGCCTTTAGTCAACAGCTTAACACCAGTCATAGAATCTTTAAAGTTGATGGTCAAATCAGCCGATTTTGCATGACCGCTATATTGGCTAAAGTCGCCATTATCAAAGACAAAGTAACGGGCGATATCAGCTTCAGTGCTAGAAAATTCGATAGTCACACTACGGTCAGCAAATAGTGCTTTCACTTTTTCATCATCGCTATCAGCGAGCATAGACAAACGGTAACCAATCACCGCCAACAATACGTCTAAAGGATCAGACTTAATATCTAACACAGGAATAGTAAACATAATCGAACTCCTAAAAAATGAGACGCAAAACAATGCGTACTTTATAACAATTTTTGCGACAAATATATAATTAGATTATAACTGATTGATGGCATTTAATTCTTTAGGAGTTACGTAGGGAGTGTTAAGTATCTTGTAACATTCGATGACGTCAGTATGATTGATGACGTCAGTATGATTGATATGGTATTGAGCGTACTAATGGAAGCGTGGCTGATAGTCATCATCATAAACAGGCGTGTGCTCGATATAGCGAGATGCTTCTAGCTCACGCTGTAGTTGCACAGATTGGCTAAGATCATCGTAACGTAATGCTCGATATAATACCCAACTTGCTAGTGGCAACCAACTGATACCCATGGCGATAATATAACTGTGCCATTCTGATAGCATAAAGTGACTCAATATCAAGCTGTGGATGATTTCAACGGCTAGCCAATAGGCCATACCACCAAATAGGTACAGCAGTAGCCAACGTTGAGACGATATGGCGAGTACTATTATTAACACTGCGAGCAAACTATAGCCAAGCCAAGCAGCATTGATCCATGTCGTTATGTCGATAAAAGAAAATATA
>NZ_JBQSXG010000084.1:0-13629 GCF_052378005.1 Psychrobacter sp. AOP31-B2-9 | reverse complement strand
TCCATATTGATTGTCCTTAATAGATTTTTGACAAGATATTGTTAAACGAGTTTTTTAGATGAATGGTTTGTTATAAATGACTCAGGGGCTGAACAGACTAAAAAAGTATTCTTCGCCTACTATTTATAACAGATTATAGGATAAAAATAACAATGAAATAACAATGAATAAGGCGTTCTTCACCATCACTACACATAAGCCTTAGAAAAATCTGTAGAAGACGAAAATTCAATACAAAGATTACATAACTTACCGACTTTATTACCAAACTGAACGTCTTTTAAAAATATATCTTGTTAGCCTATAGGTATAAGGATTTGTAATCAATACTAAAAAATAAAACTAATATCAAGCAGAAAGAGAAAAACGTTGCTATATATTATTTGATATCTATTGATAGATACTAGTGGTATGACTTTCACTGTCTGATATTTATTAATAATAATTTAAGGAGAAGATTATGTTTCGCTGGGCTATTATTTTTGCTGTAATCGCATTGTTGGCAAGTTTTTTAGGCTTTGGTGGTGTCGCTGGACTATCTGCTAATTTGGCATATATTTTCTTAGCGGTTGCTGTTATTCTATTCATCGTCGCGTTCATAAGTCGCAAGATGTGATAATGAGACATAGAAGATTAAATAAAAAATCGTTAAACAAAAAAAGTCCTCATAATATTATGAGGACTTTTTTATGGCTGATTTTTCTGAAGTGTTTATTTTAAAATATTTATCTGAGCACCAAATATGTCACCATGAAAAGTATAAGCATCAAAATTCTAAGCGTATGACTGTCAATTGAATTCGGTTATAAGCTTTTTGGTTGAATAATATACTCCATGCGTTTGGCGAGACGAATATCATGACTGGTGATGCTGTTACTGTCATTGGTTGTTAAACGTACTTCTACAATATTGTATATATTGCGCCATTCTGGGTGGTGCTCAAGTGTTTCTGCATAAAATGCCGCTTGATTCATAAAGCTCATAGCTTCAATAAAATTGCTAAAATGATAGGTTTTCACGATAGCGTTGCCATCGCGCTCCCAACCAGTCAGTTCTTCTAATTGTAGGTCAACTTGTTCTTGAGATAAACTGCTCATATGAATAACCTTTATTGTTATATTATAGCCAGCCATATATAAGTAAATATAGTGTTAGGCTTGCTCAGTCTATTATTTGACATAGTTTCGCATGCCTTTCTTATATCTAAATTGTTTTGTACCAACTATAAAGTGGTTTTTTAAAAATATTAGTCGCAACATTATGACTACAGCTGCTATCTAACATCATATCTATCACACTTTTTATCCTACCATCAACGGTACTAAAAAAATTTAAGCGGGCTTTATTTTGTAATAATTATAGGGTAGAAAACCCGCCTTTATTTGCTATCTTGCCATATATTTAAAGATAAATACACCGGATTAGATAACAAATTAGCAGGAGGGTGGTGTAGTGTTAATAAGTTTATTTTTGATAGCTGATATATTTTGGAGTTAGGTTAGAGTAAGTCTTGATATTCAGGGTGTTTACTGATGTATGATGATACAAACGAGCATTGAGGTACGACTTTTTTGCCATTCTCACGTGCATAATTAAGCGCGTGCTTGACCAATGCCGATCCGACGCCGCGTCCACCTAGTGCTTGCGGTACGATGGTGTGATCGTAGACTAGCTTATCATCTTGCTCTTGATAACTTATATAGCCAATATGGTCATCGATAGCAGTCTCAAATCGTTTGGTTTCTATATCATGGGTGATCTTTATAGGTTGTTCAGCAGTTTGATTGCTCATTGCTACTCTCCGTTATTATAAAATGTCATTTGTTATTAGGTACTATGATTATAAAGCGACCTGATTTTTAAAGTCGATACATATTTTCATTATCTAAGCGATCTAAAGCATGAAGTACATGCAATACGCTTTAATGCGTTAAGCATAAAATAAAGCTTGGCGCATGACTGGGGGAAGGTATTTCCCCAACCCACGTATGACAGGAACGTCTTTAGTCTCTTCTTTGACGGCATGAGTCGATGCGGGTGATTGTGATTGTAAATAAGCTTGCCATTCTGCTGTTCTTGGTTTGCTAAAGTAATGGATGCGCCCCATGACTTGTCGAAGTTGACGACCAAAGCGCCCAGTATTATAAGGTAGCTCGTATTTTTGGCATATGGCCTGTATTTTCGGAGCGATGCGAGCATAGTGTCTGGCGGGCATATCAGGAAAGAGATGATGTTCAATTTGATGCGACAAATTCCCCGTCAAGAGATGAAAAAATTTACTGCCTTTTATATTGCTAGAGCCAAGAATCTGGCGCACATACCATTCACCCTTGCTTTCATTTTCATCAAGCTCAGTATAAACATGAGCCTGCTCCGTGAAATGTCCACAAAATATCACGGCCCAAGTCCATAAATTACGAGCAACATTGGCCGTGATATTGCCACTCAATGTCGTCATAGCACTACGCCGACCTAATAACGCTCCTGCTACAGCAGGTAATGCAATATAGTCTTTGCCGACCTGCCTTGCCATTTTGGCAAATAGGCCACGAGATTTAGGCTGCATGATTGCTGCTAGCTGTGGAGACTCAGCATATTCATCAACACTAATCTGAATGTCATGAAAAGCAACGGCCCACTCAAACCCTAAAGCCAAAAACATCGTATTAAGTAAGTTGTAGCGATCGCTTGGGGTCCAAGGTTGCTCATCCGTCACGCGAATTAAATGATAACCGACATCGTGGTCACGACCAACGATATTGGTAAATGTGTGATGCAAATAATTGTGCGAATGCTGCCATAGCGGGGCAGGGCAAACGATGTCCCAATCAAATTTTTGGCTATTTAGATTAAGGGTGTTGCATCCAGTCATATTGCCCATGCATGACATTGTGTCCCAGCTCCATATTGTTCAAAATTTTGCTGAAGCTGAGTAAAGAGGTGCCAAGTAGCCAAGTCGCTATCAGGCCACGTTTGGATGGCATACGTCCAGCCGCCGCGAGTAAACCACGTGAGACAATCTCGCTGTAGACCACGGTGGCGTGTACACGTTGAATATAACGTGCATCTTCGCTGCCTAATGAACTCATAATGTCTTTATATAGCGTGTTTAATTCATCAGCCAGTGCGTCACTGCGTGCTTTTGGTAGCTGTGCACCTGTTAATGTTGGATAGAGCTTTTGTTTCGATGGTATATCCGTAGCTGTCGAAAATGCAGATACGGCAGACCGTGCAATGAACATAGGCGGTAATAAACGCATAAAAACTCCTTAACTAAGGCGACTAATATCGGATGAGACAACGAATGTTTAAGAATGCTTGTACATGTTGCATATATCTCAAATATCTAATACCACATCGGTCATAGCGATATTGATGCAGGTTTGAATAGACTCGTAGCCCTCATGGCTGATCTTGCCTGTTTGAATGTTTTTTACCACACCGCTAACTTTATTACAGCGGCATAACTGGCAAATACCCTGCCTACAACCGTTCGCCAGTCTTACGTCTGCATTTTCAGCAGCAATCAGTATGGTCGTGTCACTGCTAAACTGCCTGTGCCGAGACCGTAAATAGACAGTGTGTTCTTCTACAGATACCGTTTTATCGAATGTTTGATAGTCATCTATGTTGAAACCAACTAGAGCATTACCAAAGCTCTCTACTATGATGTTATCACGTAGCTGCTTATTTATAGGGGAGGGTATTTCTGCGGTAGCTTTATATAAGCCAGCTAACAATGCTTGCGATCCACACACAAATATCTGCGTCTCTGCTAATGGCAAATTGAGCGCGCGCAAGCTGTCAGAGCTGAGATATCGTGTGCCAGCCAAATAACTATTGGGGTCTTCTGTATTGATAAAGTGATAGTTAAAATTTGGATAACGATCTTTTAATTGCCGCCAATGTTCTAAAAAAGGTGTCTCTGCCAGTGGCATGCGACTGTAATATAGCAACGTGACAATATGACCAGCCTCCAGTGCTTGTGTAATAAGTCCCAACATCGGAGTAATGCCACTGCCGCCGGCTATGAATAATAAGGGTAATGACGTCGGTAAAGTTTGCTGATGTTTAGTTGGCGGTGTATCAATTTTTGACTGTACATTGAGTTTTGACTGTGTGAGCGTAAACTCGCCACTTGGTAAACCACTATCGAATATCGTACCGAGTTCGGCTTGCTGTGTTAGATTATTAGATACCAATCCTTGAGGTTTGATGGCAATAGTAATGATATGTGACTGTTTATTCTTAGTATTGTCGATGCCAGAATATAAATATAACGGTTGCTTCGGTAACCCAACCAATGAGTAATGACGCTGATGATGAACGCCATTGATAATGACCGTTAAGCCAATGTATTGACCACCATGCCAGCCATTCTGTCGATCAAATACTTGTCGATTAAAGGCATAGTTGCCTTCGAAATGTAAAGCAATTAAGTCATGATTGAGTACTTGCCGTGCAATCAGTCGCAACTTAGGCTGGGTCCATGACCAAAATGGATTCACGTGTGAGCCAACAAAGTCAATAAACGCACGTTGGATAATTTCAGGGCGATAGCCAATAGCCATAAACAGGTTACCTTTTTTGATGCTTTGATGCTTTGATGCTTTGATGCTTTGATGCTTTGATGCTTTCTGAGTGAGTGCTGTTTAAACTATCTCAGACCATCTTGTTAAGATAATCTAATATTTTAAAGGTTATTGATTAATTTTTCGTAAGATTTGATACTGCTTTTTGTGGTCTTTATAAAACAGTTATGAATCAAAATGTTAAACAAGATAATTCGACAGTCCATTTCATTTCTGCTTTTTGTTGGAAAGCGTCATACTCAGTGACAAAAGCAGTAAAACAAACGCTAAAACAATCTGTTGGCTTGCAGGGTATGCGCCACAATGCGATAATGACTTATAATGTGTAACCCTGATTTTGAGGTATGGCGTGCTTGGCATCATTGCTAAGTATGATTTGCTAGCCTCTTCTATGCAGTCTATCGGAGTGTTAATGGCTCAATATATCTACACGATGAACAACGTGTCAAAACTTGTTCCCCCTAAGCGTGAAATTCTAAAAAATATCAACCTATCATTTTTCCCAGGTGCCAAAATTGGTGTATTGGGTATCAATGGTTCAGGTAAATCAACCTTACTGCGCATTATGGCAGGCGTGGATACTGAATTTAGTGGCGAAGCACGCGCGCAAGCAGGTACCAAAGTCGGTTATTTGCCGCAGGAACCACAGCTTGATGACAGTAAAGATGTACGCGGTAACGTTGAAGATGGTATGCGTGAAGCGCTAGATGCGCTGGCACGTTTAGATGCTATTTATGCTGAATATGCCGAGCCTGATGCTGACTTTGATAAGTTGGCTGAAGAACAAGGCAAGATGGAAGACATTATCCAATCTTGGGATGCGCATAATCTAAACACTCAATTGGAAAAAGCGGCTGATGCATTGCGTCTGCCACCATGGGATGCTGATGTCAGCAAGCTATCTGGTGGTGAAAAACGCCGTGTGGCATTGTGTCGTCTGTTATTGTCTCGTCCTGATATGCTGTTACTTGATGAACCGACCAACCATTTGGATGCCGAATCAGTTGCATGGCTTGAGCAGTTCTTGCAAAACTACAGCGGTACTATCGTTGCCATTACGCATGATAGGTATTTCTTAGACAATGTGGCGCAGTGGATATTAGAGCTTGACCGTGGCCACGGCTATCCGTATGAAGGCAACTATACTGAGTGGCTAGAGCAAAAGAATACGCGTCTAGAGCAACAGAATAAGCAAGAAGAGTCATTTGCTAAAGCGCTGAAAAAAGAGCTTGAGTGGATTCGAAAAAACCAAAAAGGTCAACAAGCCAAGTCTAAATCTCGTGTCCAGCGTTTTGAAGAGTTGAACTCAACAGAGTTCCAAAAACGTAATGAGACCTCTGAGATTTATATTCCGCCTGGTCCACGTTTGGGTAATAAAGTTATCGAAGTTAATGATATCTCCAAGTCATTTGGCGATCGTTTGCTTTATGAAAACCTAAGCTTTAATGTACCAGCTGGTGCAATCGTAGGTATTATTGGCCCTAACGGTGCAGGTAAAACCACGCTATTTAATATGATCACCGAGCGCGATACCCCAGATACTGGTTCAGTTGATTTGGGTGAAAGTGTTAAAGTGGCCTATGTCGGTCAGGTACGTGACCATCTAGACGACAACAAAACTGTTTGGGAAGAAGTCTCTGATGGCCTCGATATCATTACCGTTGGTGACTACACCACACCAAGTCGTGCCTATATCGGTCGCTTTAATTTTAAAGGCTCAGATCAGCAAAAACACGTGGGTCAATTATCAGGTGGTGAGCGTAACCGTCTGCAATTGGCGAAAACGCTAAAGCAAGGCGCAAACGTATTGCTGCTCGATGAACCATCAAACGATTTGGATATCGAAACCTTACGTGCACTAGAGGATGCGGTTCAAGTATTCCCAGGTACAGTAATGGTCGTATCGCATGATCGCTGGTTCCTTGATCGTATTGCTACTCATATATTGGCATTCGAAGAAGAAGGCCCAGTTTGGTTCGATGGTAACTACACTGAGTTTGAAGCCTATCGCAAAAAGACGATGGGTGATGATGCCAGTCCGAAGCGTGCTAAATATAAGAAGATTTCGACTTAGAGTAAATTCAACGAAAAACCACGAATAATACATTATTGTTGCAAAAAAAAGGCATAACTTAGGTTATGCCTTTTTTGTTGTTTAAGAGATAAATCATGGAAAAAATACTCGATATTTTAAGTCTGGCATCTATGTTTGCAATGATAGTATTGCCTATCGTGATGGTTTATAAACATCAGTTTTCGCAGAAATCTCGTCTGGCTTCTTGGCAAGTATTTGTTATTGGTATAGTCGTGGTTTGGTTGTTGGTTCAAGTCGGTGTTTATTTTACCGATGCCTATCTACAAGCTGAGCTTGATGCCTTTGATTTAGATGGAAACGGCTTTTTTACGTCGGATGAAAGGAGTGAGGCACAGCATCAGGCTATGATGAGGATGACTTCAGATACAGGTAGGGCGTTGGCACCTGTTACTGGTGCCATATTTGCCTTTGGCTACATGTCGATACTTATCATCTTTTTTAAGCTGGTAGGTATTTTTATAAAAAAAGAGCCAAGCATAGAAGCTTGACTCTTTTTATGATGATCGCAAAACCTAACGCTTACGGCCAAATTTACGCTGCTTTTTATTACTAATTTCAGTAATAGCATGGGTGATTTCGGCATCGTCTAAGCTGGCGACCTGTTGCAAAATTTTCATCATATCAGGCGTCAGCACGTATTTAGCATGATGAGCGATGTCATGGATACGTTGATCAAAAGTAAGCACGCCTGTTTCACTGTCTTTTTGTAGATAGTCGAGTCGCGTTAGTGCACTGATGAAGCTAGTGAACAAGGCACGATCAAAGAAATCAGGAATGTCATCGGCATATAGCACCGACAGACGCTGTCCAAGTAGATGGCACAAGTCTACAACTTCATTTTCGGTTAGATTACCCGAGCCTTGCTGGGCGAGTAGAGCAAGGGTCATAAAGTAACGCTCAAGACTCTGTCCAACGGGCGTTGCAAGTGCTTGCAGTTGTTGGTAGTGCTTGCTATTCGACTCAGGAACGCTGAGTATGTCGTCACCGAGTTCTACAATTAGCCCGTGAGAGAGTAAGTTATCGACTTTTTTGTCGAGCGTATCGGCTAAGCTATGTGCTGGATAATACAAAAACAGTTCAGTCTGTAAAAATGGGTACAACTGCTCAGCGATACTGTCTAAACGGCTACGTCTGATGCGGCCATTGCGAGCGACTAATGCAGATAAGAAAGACAATAAAATAAACACATGCAAGATATTATTGCGGAAATAACTGAGTAGCGGCGCTTGCTTGCCTGCGACCTGAATGATATCACCCAAAATGTGCGGCGTTCGTTCGATAAGTTTGAGCTTAATGCCGTAATCGATGATTTGCTGCGGCGTCATGTCGGTAACTACGCTATCATCTGAGTAGGCCAGTTGTTGGGCCAAATCTTGGTAGAGCGCAATTTGCTCTCGGCAGCTATTTTCATCTAAAGCTGCTTTGGGTGCCGACAGTAGCACTAAAGATAACAGTGATACGGGAGTCACCACTGCTGCTTTATTGATATGCTGCATGATTTTTACACCGATGTTGTCGACCATAGAGCTGGCCTTGTCATCCATAGGTGTATCCGTGCGATCTGCAGGTAAGCTATTGGCTGTCACATCGAATTTTTTCATAAACTCGGTAAGGTGTAGTGGCGTACCAAAGCTTAAGTGTACGTTGCCAAAAATACGCTCAATTTTACGACCCGCTTTGATTAACCCAATCAAAGATTCAGACTCTTTTGGCTTACCTTTAAGTTCGCCAATATAAGTGCCGCCTTCCATAATACGCTCGTAACCAATGTAGGTGGGAATAAAGACGACAGGCTTATTGGTTTGGCGTAATTGGCTATGCACGGTCATGGCTAGCATGCCCATTTTCGGTGGCAGTAAGCGACCTGAACGTGAGCGACCACCTTCAATAAAGTATTCTATGGGCGTGTTTCGAGTGATTAATGTGTGCATATACTCGCGCAATACAGAGGTGTATAACGCGTTGCCACGAAAACTACGACGAATAAAGAACGCAACGGCACCGCGTAGCAAAGGCCCTAATACCGGCACATCAAGGTTATCACCTGCTGCCACATAAGGAATACTTAATCCGCGTTTATAAATCACATAAGACAGCAACATATAGTCGATATGGCTGCGATGAGATGGCACATAAATAATTTCATAATCGGTGGCCAGCTCACGTACTCGCTCAAAATGATGCACATCAACACCATCATATAACTGCGTCCACAACCAGGTTAAAAATCGGTCAAAGACACGAATGATGGGGTAAGAGTAGTCGTTGACCATCTCATTGGCATAGCCTTTTGCCACGCTTCGAGCTTCGCGGGTCGTTGTGCCTGTTTCTGCAGCTTCTGTCTCTATTGCATGCTTGATGGCAGGTGAGTACACTAGTTTATCTACCAGGTTACGGCGGTCTGATAAATCAGGACCGAGCATGCTGGCACGTTGTTTGTCTAAATAAATCGACAGCTGTTGCTGCAATATACGAACCAGTTCGCGATTACTATCAGCGGTTGCTACCAGCGCATAATTTGGTGCTTTGTCAGTCTGTTCTATGCCATTATCGTTGTCTAGATTATCTTTTAAATCAGCAGCTAGAGAATCAAAAATAGCAGGTCCTTCTATATTACCTGTAAGGCTATCATTGATGAAGGTACGCAAATCTTGTGGTGGATGAAATTGCACAAAGGTATCGCGTCCCATTACGCCAATATTAAATAACTGTTTGGTGATACTAGGGTCTTGCCAGTTATCAGCGGTCAGTAGCTTAAATAGGGAGTCTTCTTTTTCTGGTGCACGTCCCCATAGGATAGATACTGGTACCAAACGCACTTTGAGATCTGGATATTGCAATACAGCAGATACGAGACGTGATAGGCGCGGTGACAACTGACTGTCTTTAGCATTTGGATGGTTCAAAAAGATAATGGCTGCATTTTCTTTAATATTATGAGTAGTATCTTCTACGCCAACTAATGCGGGTGGCAAATTGTACTCTTGCGTCTGTAAGTCAATCAAAATACTATTGGAGCGTGAATACTCTTGTAGTACGTAAAAACTGATCGTCTGATCGTCAGCTTCAAACTCCGGTAACTCACCTAATAGTTTAGGTTTGACAGCCACATCGAGCATTTGACCAGACAGCTTGCGATAAATCTGGTTTATTGGCGCATTTGAATAAGGCTTAGTAGTGCTTAGGTTGGCATCAGTAGTAGCCGCTTTGTTATTTGTGGCTGTCGCTTTGACAGTCCGTTTTTTTAGAAACTTATTCTTTAAGAAACTGGGTATCATAATGAGTATCAAAAGTAGTTAAATATATTGTGCTTATAATGCCATAAAAGCCATCAAAGCGATATATACTGCTAATATTAGTATTGAGGGATTACTCATTTGTGGGCTAAAGTTTGTTTTATACATTCTCCAATAGTTCGAATAGGGGCTGTTTTTAATCCAAACGATGGTCATCTAACTGGGCTAAAAATAGCCAAATATCGTTAAATGGCTGGTCAATATCCCTATATTATCTGTGTTATTTTTCTCGTTTGATGGTAGTTTATCTTTACCATCATTTTTAGAGTGAAGACATATTCTAGGGAGGATATGTCCTCAATGATATTATTATTTACCTATTCCTTTCATTAAAATACGTTAAATTACTATGACTCCAGCTATCAATCTTGCCAAACAGCAAAATCTTGACTATCAATTGCACGAATATATTCATGACAGTAATGCGCCTTCCTTTGGTTTAGAAGCTGCAGAAAAGCTCGGAGTGGATGTCACACAAGTTTTTAAAACTTTGGTCGTCATGACAGAGTCGGGTACATTGGCTGTTGCTATCTTGCCAGTTCATAAAACGCTGAATTTTAAGAAAATGGCGAAAGCCTTATCTGCTAATAAAGTGCTATCGTGCAAAAAAGTGCAAATGGCAGAGCCAAAACAAGTGGAGCGCAGTACTGGTTATGTGTTGGGCGGTGTTAGCCCATTAGGTCAAAAGAAACGCTTAGCGACTATCATCGATAGCTCAGCAGAGTCTCAGCCTACGATTTATGTCAGTGCTGGTCGCCGAGGATTAGAGATTGAGTTGCCACCTTTACAGTTGGCTAGCACGCTTAAGGCACATTTTAGTAACATTATTGATGATTAGATTGTTGACTAGATTGCTGATGACTAAAAAGTATTGTCGCTGATATCAAATACGTTTATTCTTTTATAATAATTTTACTTTTACTCATGTTTTATAAGGATATACTCATGCCACACTTAACCTTGCAAGCGACTCCTAATGTCAGTATCCCTCATGAAGAGTCATTGCTTAAGTCTCTAAATCAAGCACTATGGAATAGTGGACATTTTGGTAAGCCAACGGATATCAAAGCACGCATCGTACCTCTTGAGACATTTTTGGTTGGCGTAGAAGATGATGAACAGGTGAATGGATTTGTCTATGCTAATTTTAAATTGATGGCAGGCCGTGATCTGACCATACGTAATGAGTTGTCTGAGATATTAATGACGACATTAGAAGCAGAGCTGGCAACAGCACAATCAGATCGTACCTCTCTACAAATATGTGTTGAGGTTGTAGAGTTAAGTGCAGTGTATAAGAAAAAAGTTTTAGGCAGCTAAGGTCAGAACGATTGAGCCAAATATCTCAATGAATATCTGTTACGTACAAAAAAGCGCCTAAATATAGGCGCTTTTTTATGCATCGTTGATTAGTTTTTTAATCCTAGTCTAGGAAAGCAAAGTTTTCGATATCCATTGACGTCATGCTTTCACTTGGTGCGACCATTGATTCAGCATGACCTGAGGTACGTGGCAACAGCTTATCAAAGTAGAATTCCGCAGTCTGGATTTTTGCTTTGTAGAATTCTGGCGCTTCAGTACCACCGTTTTCAAGCTTGTCATAAGCAACAGCCGCCATACGTGCCCAATGATAACCCATCATCACATAGCCTGAGTACATTAAGAAATCCTCTGAAGCAGCAGAGATAATTTCACGATCTTTACGTGCCATTAGCATCAAACGTACTGTTAAAGTATTCCACTCAGCACACAGCTTAGTCAGTGCCCATACAAACTTGCGCATGTCTTTATCAAGCGCATACTCGCCACACCATTTCATGATACTTGAGGTGTAGTCGCGAATGATCTTACCTTTAGACTGTAAGATGACTTTACGACCTAACAAATCTAATGCTTGAATGCCAGTGGTGCCTTCGTACATGGTCGCGATACGGGCATCACGAGCAATCAGCTCCATACCCCATTCTTTAATATAACCATGGCCACCGTATACTTGCTGGCCGTGTTTGGCAGCTTCGATACCTAGCTCGGTTAAGAAGCCTTTTAAAATAGGGGTGTAGAAACCTAATTTGTCATCCCACTTTTCAAACTCTTCGTCATTGCCGTTGGCGATACCTTGTGCCATTTTGTCCGCATAGCGCGCTGAGTGATAAATCATCGAGCGACCACCTTCAGCAAAGGCTTTTTGGGTCAGTAGCATACGACGTACGTCAGCATGATGGATGATGGCATCCGCTACTTTTTTAGGTTCTTTAGTGCCAGATAGCGTACGCATAGAACGACGGTCTTTTGCATACGGTAGTGCATTTTGGAATGACAATTCTGTATGCGCCAAACCTTGGATACCAGTACCGATACGTGCGGTGTTCATAAAGGTAAACATGGCTTTTAAGCCTTTGTTTGGTTCACCAATTAGGTAACCGACTGCGTCATCAAAGTTCAATACACAAGTCGCTGATGAGCTAATACCCATTTTGTGCTCGATAGAACCACAAGTGACGCCATTACGTTCGCCTATTTCGCCATCAGTATTTGGCAAAAATTTCGGTACGATAAATAGCGAGATACCACGTGTGCCTTCTGGTGCATTTGGTAGGCGAGCCAATACGATATGTACGATGTTTTCCGTTAGGTCATGTTCACCGCTTGAGATGAAAATTTTGGTACCGCTAAGTTTGTAAGAGCCATCATCTTGTGGAATGGCTTTGGATTTGACTTGTCCCAAATCTGTTCCACATTGTGGTTCAGTCAAGCACATAGTACCAGCCCAAGAGCCTTCAACCAGTTTGTGCAAGTAAGTTTCTTTTTGCTCGTCTGTACCATATTGCAAAATGGTATTGATGCAGCCTGTTGATAAACCAGGATACATTGCCCAAGGCCAGTTAGCCGTACCGATGATTTCCGCTTTGATTAGGTTGATAGACATAGGTAAGTTCATGCCACCAAACTCTTCAGGGTACGAAATACCTTGCCAACCGCCTTCGACAAACTGATCATAGGCTTCTTTGAAGCCTTTAGGTGTGGTGACTTCACCATTGTCAAAATGACAGCCTTCTGCATCAGCTGGCTGATAGATCGGAGCAAGGACGTTTTCGGCAAAGTCAGCCATGCCTTGCAAAATCATATCAACTGTTTCAGAGTCTGCGTTTTCGCCATTATCCAAATCTTTATAATGGGTTTGAAAGTCAAAAACATCATTGATCAAAAACTTGATATCACGTAGAGGTGCTTTATAAGTTAACATAATCATTCTCTTTGGTTGTTCGCTATCATAGACTGTTGGCTTGGCATATAAGCCACGGTTTATATCAACGATTATTTAGTTATTTTAGTAAAGGTAGGTAGTATCAGTGATTGTCGGTAAAATCTATAAAGAACAGCTCATCCACTTTGATTGCCGTTAAGGTGTCTTAGCTAAAATGTTTGTTGTGGCACTGATATCAGTATAAGTCTTCTATAGCCACAAATATATAACTAATAACTAATATTCATGTATTTTAAGTTAAATTAAAAAAATTAGTTGTGTTTAAAATGTCACTTTTGGTGTAATGGACAAAATTCATGCTAGCGTAGAGTCTAACGCTATATACTGTCTATATTTGCAAGGAATCAACGCTATGAATCAAAAAACTGCCCTTTTTGTAGC